>NZ_JAJCHL010000314.1:0-207 GCF_020554505.1 Caldibacillus sp. 210928-DFI.2.18 | reverse complement strand
AACCCACGACAACAGCTTGGAAGGCTGTGGTTTTACCACTAAACTACACCCGCATTATTTAATTTTATTGTTGAGACTGGACAGCTTTCCGTCATGTCTCCTCCTCTACCAGCCCATTCCGAAAAGCTACAAATATAAGATAGGGCGACTAGTGGGAATCGAACCCACGAATGTCGGAGCCACAATCCGATGCGTTAACCACTTCGC
>NZ_JAJCHL010000313.1:0-210 GCF_020554505.1 Caldibacillus sp. 210928-DFI.2.18 | reverse complement strand
AGAGCATCTGACTTTTAATCAGAGGGTCGGAGGTTCGAATCCTCCATGGCTCACTATTGCTGGAGTAGCGGAATTGGTAGATGTACCAATCAGACTTAGAATTTGGCACCGTAAGGTGTGGGGGTTCGGTCCCCTTCACCTGTGTTTTGACTTTATGCGGAAGTAGTTCAGTGGTAGAACACCACCTTGCCAAGGTGGGGGTCGCGGGTT
>NZ_JAJCHL010000312.1:0-211 GCF_020554505.1 Caldibacillus sp. 210928-DFI.2.18 | reverse complement strand
GAACCCGTGTTACCGCCGTGAAAGGGCGGTGTCTTAACCGCTTGACCAAGGGGCCTACAAAATTAGAATGGAGAAGGCGGGATTCGAACCCGCGCACCGGTAACCCGATCTAACGGTTTAGCAAACCGTCCTCTTCAGCCACTTGAGTACTTCTCCATGGCTCCGCAGGTAGGATTCGAACCTACGACCGATCGGTTAACAGCCGATTGCT
>NZ_JAJCHL010000311.1:0-212 GCF_020554505.1 Caldibacillus sp. 210928-DFI.2.18 | reverse complement strand
ACACCCATCCCCAGAACGATTTGTTTTAAATCAGGTCTATGGGCCTTACTATACCCATACGTAATTTGCAGTCCATCTTCCTTCGGTTGTTTATATTCACCGTAAACAGAAATTGATGTTGTATCGTTATGTAGTACACCAATAGGAAGGTTCAATCTTTTCAGTGCTTTCAGTGCGAGGGTAGAATAGACTTTCCATGCTTCGGCTTCATG
>NZ_JAJCHL010000310.1:0-215 GCF_020554505.1 Caldibacillus sp. 210928-DFI.2.18 | reverse complement strand
TTTGAGACAAGCATATGACTACTGGCAGGATCAACCAGATAACTATCTTAAAAGAAGAAGCAACAAGCAGTAAAAAAGAAAGAAACCGAAATCTCTTTTTTTTTTTCCCACCTATTCCCTCTTGCTAGAAGATACTTATTGAGTTTGGAAACAGCTGAAATTCCAGAAAAATTGCTTTTTCAGGTCTCTCTGCTGCCGGAAATGCTCTCTGTTCA
>NZ_JAJCHL010000309.1:0-215 GCF_020554505.1 Caldibacillus sp. 210928-DFI.2.18 | reverse complement strand
TTTTGGCGACGAGACTCTTTCTCGTCGTCGTTTTGAGGCGGGAAACTCCTTTTTTGGCGACGAGACCCTTTCTCGTCGTCACTTTTGGGCAGGAAACTCCCTTTTTTGGCGACGAAACCCCTTCTCGTCACCATTTTGAGGCGAAAATCGCTCGTTTTTAGCGACGAGACCTTTTCTCGTCGTCGTTTTGAGGCGGGAAACTCCCTTTTTTGGCG
>NZ_JAJCHL010000308.1:0-215 GCF_020554505.1 Caldibacillus sp. 210928-DFI.2.18 | reverse complement strand
GAAGGGGTTTCGTCGCCAAAAAAGTGGGTTCTCCGTCCAAAAGCGACGACGAGAACGGGTCTCGTCGCCAAAAAGTAGAGGTTTCCGGCACAAAACGACGACGAGAAAGGGTTTCGTCGCCAAAAAGTGGAGATTTCCGTACAGAAATGACGACGATAAGGGGTGTCGTCGCCAAAAAGTAGAGTTTTCCGCCAAAAAATGACGACGAGAACGGG
>NZ_JAJCHL010000307.1:0-216 GCF_020554505.1 Caldibacillus sp. 210928-DFI.2.18 | reverse complement strand
AAAGGTCTCGTAGTCAAAAAATGGGGTTTCGCGCCTGAAAAATGGTGACGAGAATGAATCTCGTCGTCAAAAAATGGTGTTTTTCGGCTGAAAATGGCGACGAGAAAAGGTCTCGTCGCCGAAAAAAGGAGTTTCTCCCCCAAAAGTTACGACGAGAATAGGCTTCGTCTCCAAAAAAGAGGGTTTTTCGGCTGAAAATGGCGACGAGAAAAGGTC
>NZ_JAJCHL010000031.1:0-36882 GCF_020554505.1 Caldibacillus sp. 210928-DFI.2.18 | reverse complement strand
ACAAATACCCTAGAGGTACGATGTTTGTTTTGGAAGACTTGACAGGTGTTCGTTCTGCAACAGAAAAAGTGCGAGTGAAAAATCGCTATGTTTCTGTGTCTTGGGCTTTCTACCAATTCCGTCAAATGCTTGAGTATAAAGCTCAATTAAATGGACAGAAGGTAATAGTTGTAGACCCAAAATACACTTCTCAAACTTGCCCTAAATGTGGACATATTGAAAAAGCAAACCGAAATAAGAAGCTACACATTTTTAAGTGTAAAAATTGTCAATACCAATCAAACGATGACCGTATTGGTGCAATGAATTTACATCGCAAAGGTATTGAGCATATTGGTGTAGTTACCGCAGGAGTATAGCTTTTGCGGTAGGGGCGAAGTCAACCGTCCTGATGTTCCACCACTCGAAGGCAGGAGGCTTACGCCGTTCGTACTGCTGGGTAGGAACAAGCGTAATTGCTATCTACGAGGGTAGAAGCACTGTCAAACTCTGACAGACGCAAGCCCCCACTTCAAACAGACCGTTAGGTCGTTAAGTGGTGGGTTGTTGACATTGTCCGTACGGGATGGGATATAAATAGTTTAAGGAAACACCTGTAAGCAGCAAGTCCTAATATTTTTCATAAAAGTTTATCTTTTGCACATCCTGTGAATGTTAACAAGGATTGTTTAACGTCGAGAAGCTTAACAAATTTTAGGTGTCAATGGGGGGAACCATGTGGAAAGAACAATTGAAGAAAAGGTTGTAGCATCTATTGAAAAAGACTTGCGCTATATTTCCGGTATAATAAAGCAAAAAGGCCGGGAAATTTTAAGTAATTATTCAATAACACCCCCTCAATTTATCGCTTTACAATGGCTCTTTGAAGAAGGCGATATGACAATTGGTGAACTTTCGACTAAAATGTATTTAGCGTTCAGCACAACTACAGATTTAATTGATCGAATGGAAAGGAACAATCTTGTAAAAAGGATAAGAGGTGAGAAAGATCGCCGTGTTGTTCGTATTCATTTGCTATCTGAAGGGGTTCGAATAATTGAGGAAGTCATTAAAAAGCGACAAAAGTATTTAAATGAAGTTTTACAGGACTTTAATGATGAAGAAATTATTCTTTTACAAGAAAATCTAAAGAAATTACATAAAAATATGAAAGGTTGAAGCTAGTTTGTCAGCAAATCCAATAGGCATCATAGACTCGGGAGTAGGCGGTTTGACTGTAGTAAAGGAAATGATGCGCCAGTTGCCAAATGAATCAATTATTTATTTAGGTGATACTGCGCGTTGTCCATATGGACCTAGGTCAAGTAGTGAAATTAGTCAATTTACGTGGGAAATGACCCGCTATTTAGAAACATATCATATAAAAATGTTAATTATAGCCTGTAATACAGCAACTGCCGTGGCATTGGAGGAAATTCGAGACAGCCTTTCAATACCGGTATTAGGTGTGATAAATCCAGGCGCGAGAGCAGCAATTAAAGTTTCCCAAAAAAATCGTATCGGTGTTATCGGAACAGAAATGACAATTAAAAGTAAAGCTTACGAACAGGCGTTGAAAAAAATCAGAAAACATGTTACTGTTCACGGGCTGGCTTGTCCCAAACTCGTCCCACTTGTAGAAAGCGGCGAATGGACCGGTGCTTTTGCAGAAAAAATTGTGGCTGAATCTATTCGTCCTTTAAAGGATAAAAATATTGATACATTAATTCTAGGATGTACCCATTATCCGCTGTTACAGCCGGTTATTGAATCTTATTTTCAAGGTAGTATTAAAATTATTAGTTCCGGTGAAGAAACAGCAAGAGAAGCAAGTGTAATTCTGGATCATATTGGTATGCTTAATACACCTGAGGAGCAACCAAATCATGTATTTTTTACAACAGGTTCAAAATCAATGTTTAAAACAATCGCTGAACAATGGCTTGGATTAACGAATATAACTGTTGATACAGTTAAGTTATCAAGCTATTAATATCTTTGAAAAGCCCAGATTATCTATGTTATGAAAAAATACGGAAGAAGGAAAAATTTTTCAATTGATTTCCGCTCCATTTAGGCGGGTTTTTAATCCGGCAAAAAAATGATTAAGAAATTTTTATTGGCTAGTATAAGGGCCTGTGTTTTAGAATTTGTCCGATTTTTTCTCAGGGCTCGGTCTATTTTTGTAAAAACCCCGTATACATGTAGTACAAACTGTTATGGGGGGATAGTATGAAATTAATAAAAAAATTGATTTGGATAGCAGTGATTGCTTTTTTACTTTCAGCTTGTTCACAATTAGGGGGAGAAAAAGAAAATATTGATCCACCACAAAAAGTCTCATATGAAGATGATTTGGATGTGACGGGTGAAAAGAATGCTGATGGAGAAAAAGCAAATGAGGTGAAAACAGAGCTCTATTTGATAGACAAAAATGGGTATGTTGTTCCGAAAACATTGGGCTTACCAAATACAAAATCAGTAGCTAAGCAAGCATTGGAATATCTTGTCAAAGGTGGCCCAGTAACTGAATATTTACCAAATGATTTTCGAGCAGTTTTACCGGAAGGAACTGAGGTATCCGTTGATGTCAAGGATGGCGTAGCTACTGCTGATTTTTCAAAAGAATTTGCCGAGTACGCCCCGGAAGATGAAATGAAAGTCTTACAATCGATCACTTGGACTTTGACCCAGTTTGATTCCATCAAACAAGTAAAATTAAAAATGAACGGGAAAAATTTAAAGGAAATGCCGGTAAACGGAACTCCTATTAAAGATATGTTAACAAGAAAAGATGGAATTAATATTGATTCTTCAACTGCAGTCGATATCACCAATACGTATCCTGTTACTGTATACTACCTAGCTCAGAGCAATGAAGAAAGATACTATGTGCCGGTAACAAAGCGTGTGAGTAATAAAAATGATAACCCGGTAACTGCAGTTGTTAAGGAATTAATTAAAGGTCCGAATATGACATCAGACCTGTATTCGTTATTTATGCCGGATGTCGAATTAGTTGAAGAACCGAAAATGGAGAATGGCATAGTTAAACTGAATTTTAACGAAAATATATATGGCAGTTACGATCAAAAACTTGTTTCAAAGCAAGTTTTGGAACCTTTAGTACTTTCATTGACGGAACAAGAGGGGGTTGAAGGAGTGGCTATCCAAGTAAACGGAAAGACAGATATTGTAAACCAGGATGGCAAACCTTTAACAGAACCGGTTACCCGTCCGGAACATGTCAATACTGGCAGTTTTTAATAAAAATTTGCTATAATAAAGATAGAAAGAGGGGGACGAACCGCCTCTTTTTTTCATGCGGGAAGGATAAAATATTGGTCAAACATATCGGACAAGTTTTAGTTTCAAACTCCAGACATCTTGTTCTCTACACTTTGAATAATGAAAAATAAGCTAAGTAACAAAATATATTTTTTTAAAAAACTACTGCGCAAAGTACAATAATTTGTGTCATACTATATATGATACACACTTACCTTTGTGGAAAATCATCAAGAAATTTTTTGGGTATTAATTAAAATAATGAATAAGAGGTAAAGTATGGAAGAATTAATTATTGCAACAAAAAATAAGGGGAAAGCAAAAGAGTTTGCGGAACTTTTTGAACCGCTCGGCTTCCGGGTAAAGACACTCCTTGACTACCCGGATGCACCTGATATTGAAGAAACAGGCAAAACTTTTGAGGAAAATGCGTTATTAAAAGCTGTTGGGATTTCCAATATTTTTCAAAAAATGGTAATAGCTGATGATTCCGGGCTTGTCATTGATGCTTTAGATGGGCGCCCCGGTGTTTATTCCGCTCGATATGCAGGGACTGATAAAGATGATGAGGCCAATATTCAAAAAGTCTTGTTTGAAATGAAAGACGTTCCGGAAGAAAAACGCACGGCTCACTTTCATTGCACCCTGGCTTTAGTTGTACCGGGAAAGGATCCCATCATTGTAGAAGGCACTTGTAACGGCTTAATACTAACTGAAAAACGCGGAAATAACGGCTTTGGTTATGATCCGATCTTTTATCTCCCTCATTTAAAAAAAACAATGGCAGAAATAACATCTGAGGAAAAAAATCGAATCAGCCACCGGGGAAATGCAATTCGAAAATTATATGAACATGTCCAAGAAGCTATGGAAAGAGGGGATTTTCTTTCATGAAGGTTTTGATTTGCAGTGACAGTCACGGATTAACGGAAGAACTAATCCAATTAAAAAAAACTCATCCGGATATGGACTATTATATTCATTGTGGTGACTCTGAATTGGTCAAAGATCATTCTGCAATTCAAGGCTATCATGTGGTTAGGGGAAATTGTGATTTTGGAAACGATTTTCCTGAACGGGATTTGATTGCAGCCGGAAATGAAAGGATATTTATTACGCATGGGCATCGAGATCATGTCAAAACAAGTTTAATGAATTTACATTATCGGGCTATTGAACAAAATGCAACCATTGTTTGTTTCGGCCACTCCCATGTTCTCGGGGTTGAAAATATTGAAGGAATTTTATTTATTAACCCGGGCAGTATTGCCTTACCACGTATGCGGAAAGAAAGAACGTATGTCATCTTGGAAATAAATGGGAAAACAAAAACTGTTCATGTATACGAATATGGACATGGGGAACTTTTTCAAGAATCATATGACATCTAATATTTTGGAAGAAGAAGGAAACAATACAGAATTAATTTCTCTTCTCTTCTTCTCTTCTTCTTCCAAAAAAATTGAACAATATTATTGACATTAATCACAATAGGGCATATAATAAATCTTGTCTTTGATAAATAATTGTGTCCCAGTAGCTCAGCTGGATAGAGCACGCCCGAATAAGCTTCTTTGAATAAGCATCAGCGTACCAATCGAGCCGCTTCATGAGTAAGCTTACTGAGATTGGGACGACGGAGTTACCAAGTAGACGAAGAAAAAATTATACAAATATTTATATCATGTCCCAGTAGCTCAGCTGGATAGAGCAACGGCCTTCTAAGCCGTCGGTCGGGAGTTCGAATCTCTCCTGGGACGTACTGAAAAGGCAGATCAAAGCCTTGACTTGAAAGGATTTTGAACAGAAAAGGGATGCTAACACAGATATAAATACTGTGGAAGTATCCCTCTTTTTTCACATCAATATTTCCGAAAAGTTCAACAGCCTTCCATGCCGGTAATTTGCCCACATTATCGAATTCCTCTTCGCCGTAATTCGTTTTATGACAACGTTTCAGAAAGGTTTTTTAACTTACTTACCGTAAATATTTCCTGAAATCATTGATGGGAATAATAGAATATGATAAAATATTTAATGTCTTAAATTAAAATTATGTCCCAGTAGCTCAGCTGGATAGAGCGACAGCCTCCTAAGCTGTAGGTCATGAGTTCGAATCTCGTCTGGGACGTTTTGATTTACATTTCAAGTCTTGAAATAATAGGGTTTTAAATAAGTAGGGATACTAGCACAGAATAGAACACTGTGGGTATCCTTTTTTTATACGTTAAGAATGTAAAAGTTTCCAACATAGATCCAAATTGGTGCAGTTGGAAAAATTTTCGTATTAGTTACGTTTAGAATTTTATTTATAGAACTGTTTGCAACGGCTCCTGAGGTGTTAGACAGACTTTTTGATAAAGTTTGTTTGCAAATTGAACAGCCCGAAATTTTTAACACGCTTATATAAAGAATGATTGGGTAGAGTTGGCGAATCAATTTATTAATTTTCATTGTTTACGAAAAGAACGTTCGCTCGTTCACTTTTGAAAAAATTCGAGCACTATTTGCATTAGCCCCAGTCCATCATTTTGCAAAAGTCTATTCCGGTGTTACAATAACTAAAAAAGAAAAAAGCGTGGGATTTGATGTTATGAATGACGATTTTTCAAACGATAAAGTAATTCCTTTCCCCAATTTACCGTTACGCTTATTGGATAAGGGGAGTAATTTATTGATTGAAGGGAGAATTAAGGAAGCTATTCCTTATCTTGAGAAGGCCGAGCAACTGGAACCGGAAAATCCGGATATTTTATATACATTAATTGGTGCTTACCTGGAACAAGGAAATTTTACCAAGGCGAAAATGTTGTTGGAAGAAATGGTTCACACAGGAGTTGGTGATTACTTTGAAACAGTGGAAATATATATGACTGTTCTTTTTCAACTTCATGAGTATAAAAAAATAACTACAATGTTAACAATGTTATTGGATGAGGATCAAGTACCGTTAGAAAAAATTGATCAATATAAGGAATTGCTGGAACTAAGCAGAAATTTAGCAAATGGGATGGATGAGCTACCGACATCGGATGTACATATAAATCTTTTTGAAGATGACTTAAAAACAACGATACAAAATTTGGAAAATCTCGATAAAAACGGAATTGCCCGACATTTACCGGAAATAAAAGAATATCTGGAAAGTGAAACAGGAAATCCTTTTTTAAAAACAATTTTATTGAATGTTTTAAGAGAAAATCATTACGAAGAAAAAGTTGTTGTAAAGAAATTTAATCAAACCGTACAATTGAATATCCAAACCTATGCCGATGTTCAAGATGCGCCTTTTCCCCGGAAAGTCAAAGAGAAATTGGAAGTTCTACTCGTTCATGAAAATCCTAGCTTATTAACGTATGCCGTTACTTTAACCGAACGCTTTTTTTTCATGATCTACCCATTGGAGATGAACTTTTCGAGTTTGGATATATGGGTGAATGCTATCCTCTTTGTTGTTGAAGACTATTTTGACCAGCATACAGATAATATTTCCAATTTATCGGAAATGGAAATGAACAAAGAGGAATTGGCAAAAGCGATAGACTTTATTACCGAGGTGGAACAACAATTTTGGATCACAACACAATGACAATTTGTTCCAAGAGGTGAATTTCGCCTATTTTTCACCCTTTTATCTTGAAACAAATGATTCCTATGATATAATGATATGGTTAGAATGATGTTCTTCTCTTTATACGCCTTGTAAAGTCTTTAGAGCTTGATACATAATTACATTTGCTTTTTGGACGATCATTGAAAGCGGATGAACAAGGTCTACATATAAGAACAATAGTAAATTTTTGATAAATAGTAGTTGGAGGGAAAAGGAATGTCTGCAAAATGGGAAAAATTAGAAGGCAACCAAGGTAAATTAACGGTTGAAGTAGACGCAGAAACATTTAACAAAGCACTCGATCAAGCATTTAAAAAAGTTCAAAAACAATTGAATGTACCTGGATTTCGTAAAGGTCGGGTACCGCGTCAAATCTTTGAACAAAGATTTGGTGTCGAATCTCTTTATCAAGATGCACTAGATATTGTTTTACCGGATGCATATTCAAATGCCATTGACGAAACCGGCATTGAACCGGTTGATCAGCCGGAAATCGATATCGAACAAATTGGTAAAGGTCAATCATTAATTTTCACTGCCGATGTTACAGTAAAACCGGAAGTAAAATTAGGCGAATATAAAGGCCTTGAAGTTCCAAAAGTAAATACGGAAGTAACTGATGAAGATGTTGAAGCAGAACTTAAAGAACTGCAAAAACGCCATGCCGAATTAGTTGTTAAAGAAGATGAACCGGCTGAGCAAGGTGATACAGTTGTTATTGATTTTGAAGGGTTTGTTGACGGAGAAGCTTTTGAAGGCGGTAAAGCAGAAAATCATTCTCTTGAAATCGGTTCTGATTCCTTTATTCCTGGCTTTGAAGAACAATTAGTCGGAGTAAAAGCCGGAGATGAAAAAGAAATTCAAGTCACTTTCCCGGAAGAATATCATGCAGAAGAATTAGCGGGCAAACCGGCTGTATTCAAAGTAAAAGTTCATGAAGTAAAACAATTAGTATTACCTGAACTGGACGATGACTTTGCCGTTGATGTCGATGATGAAGTGGAAACATTAGACGCATTAAAAGAAAAAATTAAAAATCGTCTAAAAGATGAAAAAGAACATACTGCAAAACATGAAGTTGAAAATGCGGTAATTGAAAAAGCTGCTGAGAACGCAGAAATTGATATTCCTGAAGTCATGATCGATAATGAAGTAGAACGGATGGTAAAAGAATTTGATCAACGTCTGCAACAACAAGGTCTAAATCTTGAACTGTACTCGCAATTTTCAGGTCAAGATATCGACAGCTTGAAAGAAACAATGCGTGAAGATGCTGAAAAACGGGTTCGCGTTAACTTAACGCTAGAGGCGATTGTTAAAGCGGAAAATATTGATGTAACAGAAGAAGAAGTGGAAAAAGAACTTCAAAATATGGCAGAAATGTACAACATGCCGGTGGAACAAATCCAGCAAATTCTTGGTTCAACTGCCGGCATTAAAGAAGAATTGAAATTTAACAAAGCTGTTCAATTATTGGTTGACAACAGTAAGACGGTAGAAGAATAATTAGGAAAACAGATCCATTGTGTTTAAATAAACTAAAGTGAACGAATTAACGGTGTTTAGTTGCACATTTTTAATCAACTTAGATAAAACAAGGCGCGATTTCTTTTCGTGCCTTGTTTTATCCTACTCTTAACGGCAAGGTTTGTCTCCCGCCTCAACTTCGAATGAAAAGGATGTGTGGTTATAGGGGATGCCTGCCTTTAAAAACAATGACAACACTGATGGGAATTCGCTGTATCCCAAAAATGTGTGTTAGGTTCTAGTTTTTACCGTCTTTTTATAAAAATGTTTTGCATAGACTATACATAATCGATTGAATCATTTTATTTTCTTTTCATCAGAACAATATGTTACAATCCATATACATATACATAGAGAAAAACAAAGACTTGGCGTTAACGGCTAAAAGATTAACAAAAGAAATAAACAAAGTCATAATAATAATGAGCTGCTATTCGTGGCACTGTAAAAATACATTCGCAGGGCTTTACTCATATAGATGGTTTATCAAATTAAGGGGTGAAAAAATTGTTTAAATTTAATGATGAAAAAGGACAATTGAAATGTTCCTTCTGCGGAAAATCTCAGGATCAAGTCCGTAAATTGGTTGCTGGTCCGGGCGTTTATATATGCGATGAGTGTATTGAATTATGTACAGAAATTGTGGAAGAGGAATTAGGCAATGATGAAGAAGTAGAATTTAAGGATGTTCCAAAACCGACGGAAATTCGAACAATTTTGGATGAATATGTCATCGGTCAAGATCAGGCGAAAAAAACATTGGCCGTTGCGGTTTATAACCATTACAAAAGAATCAATACTAAAAACCGGGTTGATGATGTTGAGTTGTCAAAAAGTAATATTTGTTTGATTGGGCCGACCGGAAGCGGAAAAACTTTACTTGCCCAAACTTTGGCGCGAATTTTAAATGTACCGTTCGCCATTGCGGATGCGACATCTTTAACAGAAGCCGGATATGTTGGTGAGGATGTTGAAAATATTTTGTTAAAATTAATCCAAGCTGCCGACTATGATGTCGAGCGGGCTGAGAAAGGGATTATTTATATTGACGAAATCGACAAAATTGCCCGTAAATCAGAAAACCCGTCGATTACCCGTGACGTTTCGGGTGAAGGTGTCCAACAAGCACTGTTGAAAATTTTAGAAGGTACGGTTGCCAGTGTTCCGCCACAAGGAGGAAGAAAACACCCGCATCAAGAGTTTATTCAAATTGATACGACGAATATTTTATTCATTTGCGGCGGTGCATTTGACGGAATTGAACAAATTATTAAACGCCGTCTAGGTAAAAAAGTTATCGGCTTCGGAACGGATCCGAAAAAAGAAGAAATTGATGAAATGAATTTATTAACCCATGTATTGCCGGAAGACTTATTACAATTTGGCTTAATTCCGGAATTCATCGGACGTCTCCCGGTTATCGCAACGCTTAAAAAATTAGATGAAGCTGCATTAATCGAAATATTAACAAAGCCGAAAAATGCGCTCGTTAAACAATATCAAAAATTATTGGAACTGGATAATGTGGAACTCGAATTTGAAAAGAAAGCATTGGAACAAATTGCGAAAAAGGCAATTGAAAGAAAAACCGGTGCTCGTGGTTTACGTTCCATTATTGAAGGAATTATGTTGGATGTGATGTTCGAATTACCATCACGGGAAGATATCGCAAAATGTATTATCACGGAGGAGACGATTACGAAAAACAAACGTCCTCAACTACTATTGAAAGATGGAACGGTTATTGAAGAAGAAGAAAAAACTTCGGCATAACATACAAACATGAATCGATCGGGTTACCATGTAACAGCAAAGTTTTTGTTACATGGTAACTCTTTTTGTATGTGTACTTAAGCTTTTTTGTTTTGTTTTGTAAACATTCTTCAATTGGCAATTTCTTGTTTATTCCCTCGTTCTATAGGAGATACTAAAGAACACAGAATATGCCAATGGAGGGAATACAATGAACTTACCTGGAATCGTGTTAATCATCCAGCTTATCTTCGGGGTTATCATCGGGGTGTATTTTTGGAACTTGTTGCGAAATCAACGGAGCCAAAAAGTATCAATAGACAAAGAATCAAAAAAAGAAATGGAACAATTACAAAAATTACGTTCGATTAAATTGACTGAACCGCTCGCAGAAAAGGTTCGTCCGGCAAGTTTTGAAGATATTATTGGACAGAAAGACGGGATCAAAGCATTAAAAGCCGGTCTTTGTGGCCCCAACCCCCAACATGTCATTATTTACGGACCACCCGGTGTCGGAAAAACAGCTGCAGCAAGACTTGTTCTTGAAGAGGCGAAAAAGCTGGGGATGTCTCCCTTTAAAAAAGACGCAAAATTTATTGAATTGGATGCGACAACGGCAAGATTTGATGAAAGAGGAATTGCTGATCCTTTAATCGGTTCCGTCCATGACCCGATCTACCAAGGGGCCGGTGCGATGGGACAAGCAGGAATCCCACAGCCAAAACAAGGGGCAGTAACGAATGCACATGGTGGTGTTCTCTTTATCGATGAAATTGGTGAATTGCACCCGATTCAAATGAACAAACTGTTGAAAGTTTTGGAAGACCGAAAAGTATTTTTAGAAAGTGCTTATTATAGTGAAGAAAATGCGCAAATCCCCAATTTTATTCATGATATTTTTAAAAATGGACTTCCTGCTGATTTTCGCTTAATTGGTGCGACGACAAGAACACCTGAAGAAATTCCTCCGGCGATTCGTTCGAGATGCATGGAAGTGTTTTTCCGGGAACTTGACCAAGAAGAAATCAAGCAAGTGGCGAAACGAGCGCTGGAAAAGGTTCATTTAACGATGAGTGAATATGCATTAGAAAAATTATCACAATATGCGAAAAACGGGCGAGAAGCGGTGAATATGGTACAAATTGCTGCAGGACTTGCGATTACGGAAAATCGAAAAATAATAAAAGATGAAGATATCGAGTGGATCATTCATTCAAGTCAACTTTCTCCACGATTAGAACAAAAAATCTATAAACAACCGGAAGTGGGACTTGTTAACGGTTTGGCTGTTTATGGACCGAACAGCGGCTCGGTATTGGAAATCGAAGTTGCTGCCATACCTGCTCTGGAAAAAGGAGCAATCACGATTACCGGAATTGTTGAGGAAGAAAGTATTGGAACGCAAGGAAAATCAATTAGAAGAAAGAGTATGGCAAAAGGTTCCATTGAAAATGTCATTACCATTTTACGATCATTTGGTGTACCTGCAGATGAATATCATATTCATGTTAATTTTCCGGGCGGCGTACCTGTTGACGGTCCATCAGCGGGAATCGCGATTGCTACCGGAATATATTCGGCCATTTATAAAATTCCGATTCATAATGAAGTTGCCCTAACCGGAGAAATCAGTATTCACGGTAGAGTAAAACCGGTCGGCGGTGTGTATACAAAAATAAAGGCGGCACAAAAAGCAGGTGTAAAAAAAGTGATTATACCGGAAGACAATATGGAATCCATTCTTCATGAAATCGAAGGAGTTGAAGTTATACCGGTCGCCAGTATAAAACAAGTATTTGAATTAGCCTTAATGAAAATACATAATAAAGAAGAGAGCAATCTGCCGGAAACGGCTTTTTCCTATCAAGAGCAAAGAAAAGAAAGTGTATAGAAAAATCACAGGGTAAGCTCGCAAATCATAATGGATATTGGGCGGAATAGATAAAACCTGAAATTCTGGTTTGTCAATGAACAAACCGCCTTTTTTTGCCTTTTTAAAAGCAAATTGACAACCCGAAACAGAAAAATTCCAGTTTTAGTAAACTTTTAATAAATATTGCTTCCCAAACCGGTTGAAGTTTCATCATTTATTCAAATTAGACAGTTGCCGGTAAATACGTTAAAATTTTTAAATAGGTAATCGTCAATGCCGAATACAATCCGAACCACCCGATTGAAAAAATCTCATATAATTAACGAAGTTCAGTACAATGCTTGATAAAAAAGTTGCATCCCTTTTTTGTTAACAAATCTGTAAGTCCGTTTTATCAACATAAAACGTTTCTACACAAGAGAATAACCATCTATTACGAGACTAAAGGTGGAGAATTGGAGGTATCCATATGAATGAACAACAACGAATTATCGTTCCCCTCCTGCCGCTTCGAGGATTGCTTGTATTCCCGACAATGGTGCTTCATTTAGATGTCGGACGAGAAAAGTCGGTACAAGCGCTTGAAAAAGCAATGATGAATGATCATTTTATTTTTTTGACCACACAAAAAGATACATCCATTGAAAACCCAACAGAGGATGATTTTTTTGAAATGGGCACATTGACACAGGTAAAACAAATGCTCAAACTTCCAAACGGAACATTCCGTGTGTTGGTAGAAGGTTTGAAACGGGGAAAAATTGAAAAATTTCTCCGGACCGATGAATATTTTGAAGTACGAATTCAAACATACGAAAATGAAGAAGTAAAAGACATTGAAGAAGAAGCACTAATGCGTATGATCTTGGATTTGTTTGAGCAATACATAAAAATGTCTAAAAAAGTATCGGCTGAAACATTTGCTTCTGTTCAAGATATTGAAGAACCGGGTCGATTAGCTGATATTGTGGCATCATATTTGCCACTGAAATTGAAAGACAAGCAAGACCTCTTGGAAAAAGTAAATGTGAAAGATCGTATGAACGCCATCATAACTTTTTTGAATAATGAAAAGGAAGTAATACAACTCGAAAGGAAAATCGGGCAACGCGTAAAGCAATCGATGGAAAGAACGCAAAAAGAATATTATTTACGGGAACAGATGAAAGCTATTCAAAAAGAATTAGGTGACAAAGAAGGAAAATCGAGTGAAATCGAAATATTAAAAGAAAAAATTGAAAAAGCAGGAATGCCTGATCATGTTTTTGAAGCAGCCATGAAAGAATTAGACCGCTATGAAAAATTACCCGGAACATCGGCGGAAAGTGCTGTTATTCGAAATTATCTCGATTGGTTAATTGCACTGCCATGGAAAACAGAAACGAAAGATGATATAAATATTAAACGGGCGGAAAGAATTTTAAATGAAGACCATTACGGATTGGAAAAAGTAAAAGAGCGCGTTTTGGAATATTTAGCTGTGCAACAATTGACGAACTCCTTAAAAGGTCCGATTCTTTGTCTGGTTGGTCCTCCGGGAGTAGGAAAAACCAGTCTTGCCCGTTCAGTTGCCCGTTCGTTAAACCGAAAATTTGTGAGAGTTTCATTAGGCGGTGTCCGTGATGAATCAGAAATCCGTGGACACAGGAGAACATATGTCGGTGCAATGCCGGGACGAATTATTCAAGGAATGAGAAAAGCAGGGACGATTAATCCGGTGTTTTTATTAGATGAAATTGATAAAATGTCGAACGATTTTCGCGGCGATCCGTCATCGGCTATGCTCGAAGTTTTGGATCCGGAACAAAATAAAAATTTCAGCGATCATTATATTGAAGAAACGTACGACTTATCAAAAGTAATGTTCATTGCGACAGCCAACGATTTAAGCACGATTCCCGGACCGCTGAGAGATCGGATGGAAATTATTTCTATTGCGGGTTATACAGAAATTGAAAAATTACATATTGCTAAAGATTATCTCATAAAAAAACAATTAAAAGAACATGGATTACAAAAGCAACAGCTGCAAATTCGCGATGATGCCATTCTTTCCATCGTTCGGTATTTTACCCGGGAAGCCGGTGTCCGCGGATTGGAAAGACAAATAGCTAAAATTTGTAGAAAAACGGCAAAAATTATTACATCCGGGGAAAAGAAACGGGTCATTGTTACGAATAAAAATATTGAAGAATTTCTCGGGAAAAAGATTTTTCATTATGGTCAGGCGGAGAAGGAAGATCAAGTCGGTGTTGCAACCGGACTTGCTTATACCGCATTTGGCGGCGATACATTGCAAATTGAAGTGTCCCTTGCACCCGGTAAAGGAAAGCTTGTACTGACGGGTAAACTCGGTGATGTTATGAAAGAATCTGCACAGGCTGCCTTTAGCTATGTGAGATCTTCAGCTGAAAAATTTGGCATTGATCCGATGTTTCATGAAAAATATGATATCCATATCCATGTCCCGGAAGGCGCTGTTCCGAAAGACGGTCCTTCAGCCGGTGTCACTATTACAACGGCACTTGTTTCAGCTCTTACCGGAAAGCCGATTCGTCGTGAGGTTGGCATGACCGGTGAAGTCACATTACGGGGACGGGTACTCGCAATCGGCGGATTAAAAGAAAAAACTTTAAGTGCTCACCGTGCCGGGCTGACAACCATTATTTTGCCGAAAGACAATGAGCGGGATTTGGATGACATTCCGGAAAGTGTGCGGGAAGAATTAACCTTTATTCCTGTTACCCATGTCGATGAAGTACTTAAAAATGCAATAGTAGGTGAAAAAAGTGAAAATTAAAAGCGCCGAAATTGTCATCAGTGCTGTATCAAAGGCACAATATCCGGAAAACAGCCTGCCGGAAATTGCTTTGGCCGGTCGATCCAATGTCGGAAAATCATCTTTTATTAATAAAATGTTAAACCGGAAAAATTTGGCAAGAACATCATCAAAACCGGGAAAAACGCAAACGTTGAATTTTTATTTGATTAATGAGGCGTTTTACTTTGTGGATGTGCCCGGTTACGGATATGCGAAAGTGTCAAAAACAGAGCGGGCCAAATGGGGAAATATGATTGAAACGTACTTAACCGGGCGGCATGAATTGAAATCTGTCATATTGATTGTAGATCTCCGCCACCCGCCAACAAACGATGATGTTTTGATGTATCAATTTTTGAAACATTATTCAATACCTGTCATTGTGATTGCGACCAAAGCGGATAAAATTCCCCGTGGCAAATGGGAGAAACATGCGAAAGTTGTGAAGGAGAAATTAGTGATTGAAAAAGAAGATCCGGTAATCATTTTTTCGTCCGAAACCGGTGTCGGCAAAGAAGAAGCATGGCAGGTAATCGGAAAATGGATAAACGATAATGAAAGTAAGAAATAGTAAACAATAGGACTAACCGAGAATTTTCTGTATGGTTAGTCCTTTTTCTTTTAAATGTTTTTGTAAACATTTAAAAGAAAGTTATGATAGGAGAGCATTCTCGATGCCAAAAAATTTTCCGGAAAAAACGGGTATGCTTGCACACGGATTTTATGTAAGTAAATCAAACCAACCCTTATTTTTTCTTAAAAAAGAATAAATAGCTTCCGATGATAATTAAAATGATTGGCCATAGTGATTGGAAACTGCCAATTTGTTCCGGTGTAAGTCGGAAAAAGGAAAATAATTTTGCGTTAAACAGTTGAATGAGTGCAACACTAACAAAAATCCAACTATAAATTGCACTGCTTTTTGTTTTTTTCGCAGCCAGAAAAAATCCCAATGCAAGAAATAAGATGATGACACCAATGAGATCAAACTGAATATTCCATTGTTGCGCAAGATGGAAATGAATCCCTAAGCCAACGAGTAAGACTCCCGGCATAATGAGTTGGAAATCTCCTCCTCGATAAGCTTGGATAAGTAATGCGACACCTACAATCAAAAGAATCGTCGGCCAACTGAAAACGGCCGCAGGAACAGGTATTGTGAATTTTTGTAAGAAGAAATATAATCCGAACCCGATTAAAACGATCCCGGGAAACATTTGCTTTTTCATCAAACTTCCTCACTTTCTATAAAAAAATAAAGCCGATAAAGAGAGCAAAAAAATTAAAATAAAGTAATAATTCTTTTTAGCAAAAAGTAAAAAAACCAGCTTTTTGCATTTTAACCATAAAACTGTTTCAATGGTATAAGAAACGCAATTTTACATGAAAATAAACAAAATGATGCAAAGCTTGGGTGAACGCTTTTGAGACAATTTTTAGAAAAACAGTCTTCCACGGTGTTAATGAAAGTAATTTTGACATATTTATGAAAATCGCCGTTTTCAACCAAGAACCAGTTTATATTCATTTTAATTTAATACAATCTATAATATAATAAAATGGAATTAGGTGTTTCTTTTATCGTAACATAAAATTTGGCGGATAGATGACTTTTTATACGTTAAGACTGCACTTTTCATAGAGGATGGATCATTTGGAGGGTATTTACTTATGTATATTATTACAGTCGGTCTAAATTATAAAACTGCACCGGTAGAAATACGGGAACGACTTTCTTTTCAAGAAGCAGAGCTGACTGCTGCTATGCTTACATTAAAGAAAAGAAAGAGTATTTTAGAAAATGTTATCGTATCGACTTGTAACCGGACCGAAATATATGCAGTCGTCGATCAACTCCATACGGGGCGGTATTATATTAAAGAGTTTCTTGCTGAATGGTTTCATATAGAAAGGGAACAATTTGAATCCCATCTTTACATTTACGAAAATCAAAAAGCGGTTGAGCATTTGTTCAACGTATCCTGTGGTCTCGACTCGATGGTGATCGGTGAAACACAAATTTTAGGACAAGTGCGGTCAAGTTTTTTCAAAGCACAAGAAGCAAATTCGGTTGGCACCGTCTTTAACCAACTTTTTAAACAAGCGATTACCGTGGCGAAAAAAGCCCATACCGAGACGGATATTTCTTCAAATGCCGTTTCTGTCAGTTATGCCGCCGTTGAATTGGCAAAGAAAATTTTTGGTCAATTGCATAATAAACATATTTTAATTATCGGTGCCGGAAAGATGGGGAAAATTACCATTCAAAATTTATTGGGAAGTGGTGCCGGAAAAATCTCCGTTGTCAATCGCACGGTGGAAAAAGCAATGGATCTCGCCAAGGAAATCGGTGGGAAGGCCTATTCGCTTGAATCACTTCCGTCATGTTTGACCGATGCTGATATTGTTATTAGTTCTACGGGTTCGAATCATTATGTCATTCATGCAGAATTGATGGCGCCGGTTGAAAAAATGCGGAAAGGGCGACCGATGTTATTTATTGATATAGCTGTGCCGAGAGATATTGATCCGGAAATTGATCAATTCGAATCCGTTTTTCTTTACGATATTGATGATTTAGAAGGAGTCGTTGAAGCAAATTTACAAGAAAGACAGCGTGCTGCTACCAAAATCCAGTCATTTATCACAGATGAGATCGCGATATTTCAAGATTGGGTAAATACATTGGGGGTTGTTCCGCTCATTTCATCTTTACGGGAAAAAGCATTAACTATTCAAGCCGATGTGATGACGAGTTTGGAACGGAAATTGCCTGACTTAACCGAACGGGAACGGAAAATTATCGGTAAACATATGAAAAGCATTATAAATCAAATGTTAAAAGATCCGATTTTACAAATTAAAGAATTGGCTGCCGGTCCTGAAGGTGAACAGGCTTTGCATTATTTTGAGCAAATTTTTCAATTAGAAGCACACAAAGAAAAACAAATGGAAGAATCTCAGCATAAGCGCATCGATGAAAGAAAAACAAGATCGCTTGAGAGCTATGTGAACGGTTGATGAGATGTAAGTGAGGTTACCCTTATGGGAGAAAACATGTTGATGAAATTGCATGAAGGGATGGTTATTCTTTATGCGGCTTCGGTATTGATGTACTTCTATGACTTCCTGCAAACAAACCGTAAAATGAAAAGAATTGGCTTTCTATTGCTTTGTTGTGTCTGGTTCTTGCAAACGGTTTTATTTATTTTTAATATGTACGAGACAGGCCGGTTCCCTATTTTTACGTTAGCGGACGGTTTGTATTTTTATAGTTGGGTGTTAATCACTTGTTCAATTATTTTAAATATTTTTGTTAAAGTTGAATTTATCATATTTTTTACCAGTGTACTTGGATTTATGACGATCGTTATTTATACATTTGCACCATCCCACTGGGGTTCTCCGGCACTGGCGGAAAAGTTGGCTTCGGAACTTTTACTTGTTCATATTACGGCATCGCTTGTTGCGTATGCCCTATTTTCATTATCATTTTTATTTTCGTTATTATATATTGTGCAATATCATTTATTGAAACGGAAAAAATGGGGAAGACAATTAATTCGTATCAATGACTTAGTTAAATTAGAGCAAATCTCCTACACTTTAAATTTGCTGGGCATGCCTGTTTTTTCCATTGGTGTTATACTAGGATTGCAAAGGCTTTATCTAAAAATGCCGGAAATCGGTTTTTTTGATTGGAAAATTATCGGATCATTTTTTGTTATTATCATGTATGCTTGCTTTATTTATTTAAAAACAAGAAAGGAAATGTTCGGGAAAAATTTGGCACTGTGGAATATTGCCTCGTTTTTAATCGTATGGATAAATTTTTTCTTGTTGGGCAGATTATCTGATTTTCATTTTTGGTTAAGTTAGATTGTTTTGCCTTGTAATTTCGTACATCGTTAACATTACATACTTAGATTTGAACGATCTATTTCTTTATATACCAGGAGGCTTTTATGCGTAAAATTATTGTCGGTTCAAGACGCAGTAAATTAGCAATGACACAAACCAATTGGATCATAGATCAGTTGAAAAAGATTGGTGCCCCGTTTACTTTTGATCTGAAAGAAATTGTCACAAAGGGTGATGAAATTCTAAATGTTACCTTGTCAAAAGTCGGCGGGAAGGGACTTTTTGTTAAAGAGATTGAGCAGGCAATGTTAAATAAAGAAATTGATATTGCGGTTCACAGTATGAAAGATATGCCTGCCGTGTTGCCGGACGGACTTGTCATCGGGACCATTCCGGAGCGGGAAGATCCCCGGGATGTGCTTATCTCAAAAGAAAATCGTTCATTACGTGATTTACCGGCCGGTGCCATCGTCGGAACAAGCAGTCTGCGGCGGAAAGCACAAATTTTAAACATACGGCCGGACCTCGAAATTAAATGGATTCGCGGGAATATTGATACACGATTGAAAAAGCTCGAAACGGAAGAATACGATGCAATTATTTTAGCGGCAGCGGGATTATCACGAATGGGTTGGCAGGCAGAGGTTGTATCCGAATACTTAGAACCAAGTGATTGTATTCCGGCTGTTGGTCAAGGAGCACTAGCCATTGAATGCCGGAAAGATGACGAAGAAATTTTACAATGGTTGGCAAAATTAAATTGTCCAAAAACGAATCGTGCCGTGCAGGCTGAACGAGCTTTCTTGAATAAAATAGGCGGAAGTTGTCAAGTTCCTGTAGGAGGATATGCAGTGATAAACGATGAAGATGATGTTGTTTTAAATGCATTTGTCGCTTCCGGTAATGGAAAAACAATTTTTAAGGAAACTGTTGTCGGTAAAGATGCGGTGACAGTGGGCGAAGAGGCAGGAGAACGGTTAATGGAGCGTGGTGCTGGTAAACTTATCAGCGAAATCCTGAAGCAATTGGATTAAAGCAGATGTGTTGGGTGATTACAGAAGCGCCCATATTCACGAAATACTGTCGCAACTAAATGAAACAGCCATTCAAAATAGTACAAAACCTGGTTCAACAGTTTCAATCAGACACGAAGAACAACTCATCATTTTTTTGGAGATGGATGAAATTGACGCTTGACCGATTGGCAAACAAAAAATATTTAATTATGCGTGATTCTTCACAAGCTCTATCGTTAATCGAAGGAATTCGTTCTCTTGGTGGCATTCCATTGCTTGTCCCGTTAATCTCATTCAAAAAAACAAGCTTATCTGAACGGGAACGAAAACTGATGAACGAATTAACAAGTTTTGACTGGCTTATTTTTACGAGTCAAAATGGTGTTCGTTTTTTTATGGCACAGTTGGAAGAGATGGGGTTATCTTTTCCGGAACATGTAAAGGTGGCGGCTGTCGGTACGAAAACACAAAGCAGTTTAGTAAATTATGGTATATCACTGTCTTTCATTCCAAAAAAATTTACCGGTGAAGCATTGGCTGATGAGATGAAGGATTTTATTGATAAGAATGAACGCATTTGCGTGGTAAAAGGAAATCTGGCCAGGGATATTGTCGGTACAGTGCTTCGAAATGTCGGTGCCATTGTCGAGGAAATCATTATTTACGAAACATTTTTACCAGAGGAAAATAAAGAAAAACTGATTGCAACATTGAAAAATAAAGTCGACGTATTAATATTTACCAGTCCTTCAACCGTTAAACATTTTATGAGTATATTAATGGAGAAAAATGAACGCCATCTACTCGACGGAAAATGGGTCGCTTCGATTGGACCGGTTACCAAAAAAGCGTTGGAAGATTACGGAATTCCTGTTCATATTTGTCCCGACATTTATACCGTCGATCAATTGCTTGAAGAGATGAAGGTGTTTTTTGGAAAGAAATGTTAAGAAATAAATACAACGGTATAATGTAAAAAATAAGGTCGAAGTGAACTTTTCCTATAAAATTTTTTAGATGCCAAACGAGCAATGATGAACACTTGAAGAGCTTGCTTTTGCGTTAAATTTGGATCACATAAACCAAAGATGCAATGAATTTTCCCGTAGAACTTTTTGGGTGCCAAACAAGTTATTAAATATATAATTGGAGGCAGTGAAATGAACATAGAAGACTTACAATTTAAGAGACATCGGAGACTAAGACAATCGGCTTTTATGAGAGATTTAGTTCGGGAAAATCATGTTCACACGGATGATTTAATTTATCCGCTATTTATCGTTGAAGGAGAAAAGATAAGAAATCCCATTATTTCAATGCCGGGAATTGAGCAAATTTCTTTAGATTATTTGCCTAGTGAAGTGGATGAACTATTAAGCTTAGGCATAAAGGCCGTTCTTTTATTTGGTGTCCCGAATGAAAAAGATGAAATAGGTTCCGGTGCATTCCATGATCACGGCATTGTTCAGAAAGCTATTAAAACCATTAAACAACATGCTCCGAAAATGCTTGTTGTTGCAGATACATGTTTATGTGAATATACCGATCACGGTCATTGCGGTGTAATCATGAACGGTGATGTTGCCAATGATGAGTCACTGGAAATTCATGTGAAAACGGCAATCAGCCAAGCAAGGGCAGGTGCTGATATTATTGCGCCTTCGAATATGATGGATGGTTTTGTCGTTGCAATTCGTAAAGGGTTGGATGAAGCAGGTTTTAAACATGTACCAATCATGTCCTATGCAGTTAAATATGCATCCGCTTTTTACGGTCCGTTCCGTGATGCTGCAGAAAGTGCCCCACAATTTGGCGATCGGAAAACATATCAAATGGACCCTGCCAATCGTCGGGAAGCTTTAAGAGAAGCCCATTCGGATCTTTCGGAAGGGGCTGATTTCTTAATCGTCAAGCCGGGCATGCCATATTTGGATATTATCCGTGATGTCCGCAATGAGTTTAATGTTCCGATAGTTGCTTACAATGTCAGCGGGGAGTATTCAATGGTTAAAGCAGCTGCCTTGAACGGTTGGATTGACGAAAAGAAAATTGTCATGGAAATGCACACCGCATTCAAAAGGGCAGGTGCGGATTTAATTATCACCTATTTTGCGAAGGACATTGCCAAATGGCTGAATGAAGAAAAATAATAGCACTTAAATGATGTATGCTCTTCATAAACATATAGAGAAAAGAGGGATAGTATGCGTTCATTCGAAAAATCGATAAAAGCATTTCAAGAGGCATTACAGTTAATGCCGGGGGGAGTTAACAGCCCGGTGCGTGCCTTTAAAGCTGTTGATATGAATCCGATTTTTATGGAAAGCGGAAAAGGCTCGAAAATTTACGATATCGACGGGAATGAATATATTGATTATGTTCTTTCATGGGGACCATTAATTTTAGGCCATGCGAATCGTCAAGTTGTTGAAGCATTGAAAAAAGTAGTCGAGTCCGGGACAAGCTTCGGTGCTCCGACATTAATCGAAAATAAATTGGCAGAACTGGTTAAGGAGCGGGTACCATCCATTGAAATTATTCGTATGGTAAATTCCGGTACAGAAGCAACGATGTCCGCATTACGGTTGGCACGAGGATATACGGGGAGAAGTAAGATTTTAAAATTTGAAGGCTGTTATCACGGGCATGGTGATTCCTTATTAATTAAAGCCGGCTCAGGTGTAGCAACACTTGGACTTCCCGATAGCCCGGGCGTTCCTGAAGGCATTGCAAAAAACACAATAACTGTTCCATATAATGATTTGGACGGGGTTAAAACGGCCTTTGAAAAATTTGGCGAGGATATTGCAGCAATCATTGTTGAACCAATTGCCGGAAATATGGGTGTTGTTCCTCCGTTACCTGGTTTTTTGGAAGGATTGCGTGAAATGACCGAGCAATACGGCGCCCTGCTTATTTTTGACGAGGTCATGACAGGCTTCCGGGCCGATTATCATTGTGCCCAAGGTTATTTTAACATTCAACCTGATTTAACTTGTTTAGGGAAGGTAATCGGTGGCGGGCTTCCGGTTGGTGCTTACGGCGGGAAAGCAGAAATCATGGAAAAAGTTGCTCCAAGTGGTCCGGTCTATCAAGCAGGCACGTTATCCGGCAACCCTTTGGCAATGACGGCCGGTTATGAAACATTGAAACAGTTAAAACCCGAACACTATGATGAATTTAAACGAAAAGGGGATATGTTGGAAGCCGGTTATCGTCAAGCAGCAGAAACATACGGGATTCCACTAACTGTCAATCGGGCCGGCTCGATGATCGGGGTCTTTTTTACCAATGAACAAGTGATGAACTATGATACAGCGAAAACATCCAATCTCGATTATTTTGCAACGTATTATCGGGAAATGGCATTGCAAGGTGTGTTTTTACCGCCATCCCAATTTGAAGGATTGTTTATTTCTACCGTTCATTCGGATGAGGATATAGAAAAAACCATTCAAGCTGCAGAACATGCTTTTCGAAAAATAAAAGAAATGAATTAAAACTTGGAATGACGTACAGTGATCTTGTTAGCGGGGAGGTTCGGGATCAGTTTGTACGTCATTTTCCAACTTTGAATCACCTATTGATTTTGGACCTATTGTTTTATGGAAACATGAAATAATATTTCGGCTTCTTCTACAAGTGAATTCCTTTTCTATTTTTCCACATTGCTTGATTCCAAAATGCTTGACGTATTCTTAAAAGCTTTTCCACTTGTTCTTCCACAAAAGTAACTTTTTTAAGCATATTTCATCCACTTTTTTCATAACTTGTAATGATATGAGTAGAATAATAGCTCCTTATTCACGTTATCTCAAAACACGATTATTTTTGTTTATCCTAATAAACAAATTTCATCTTCACCAGTGAGTTTCTGAAAATCCACAGTTAGATTCGTAAGGGGGGAAGTATGTTGACTGATAATAATCAACCGGCAGCCATTAAATTTTCTTTGGATGAAACAGTGTGGTTTCGAAAGGGAGAAGAGATTGGAGAATTATATAATTTAGCATTAGAGCCAAATGTTACCATCCAAGATTTGAATCACTTTATTTCCATCCGTGGATCATTAAAAATGTACGGAGAATATAAAAAATCAGAAGCTGAAATAAATGATGAAGAAGATCGTATTTATTTTTCAGGGCAAAAATATGTTACCGTACTCGACGCAAGAGAAGAAGGAATATCAGAATTTCATTTTGATTTTCCCGTTGATATTACCGTACCGAGAGAGAAAGTAAGCAGTATAGAAGACTTAGATGTCCTTATTGAATTTTTTGATTACTCAATTCCTGAAAAAGACTGCTTAAAATTGTCAACGAATGTCGCAATTACAGGAATTGCCGCAGATGCATCCGCATACGAACGAAAAGATATTTTGTCAAGTAGTGAAGAAGGCATCCCGGCATTATCTGAAGATCCATTAGCTGATAAAGACCAATTATTTCCAGTTTCAAACGATTTTTTCATCGATAAAATTGATGACGACAGCACATTCTCAGTAGAGGCTAAAAAAGTAGAGGACCGAGATGAAGAGCCTGAAGAAAATATCCAAATCCCGATTCAATTTACTTCCACTATGGATAAACTGGAAAAAATTGAAAAGAAACGAGTAGAGGCTGACCAAGCAACTTTATCGACAAATACAAATGAAAAACAGTTTGAGCCTGATCATCTTTTAGTAGAATCGGGGGGATTGGAAAACGAGCCGGAAGCTAGTCACATTATAGAAGAGACGGAAAATATACCTGAAGCCGGTCGCATAGAAGAGGAGTTGGGGAACGTACCTGAAGCCGGTCGTATAGAAGAGGAGTTGGGGAACGTACCTGAAGCCGGACGCCAGAAAGCAGAACCTGAAAAATTAGAAAAGAAACCTGAAATTAGTCCATGGTTAAAGGATTCAGAGCATGTTCCTGAAGTCGGTCCGCTTCTAACTAATTCGTCCCCAAAGGATAACGACCGTAATACTGATCCAGTTTTAAATGACTTGGATAATGAAAACCAAGTAGCAGTGGAAAGAAATGAAACGAAAGCTGTGAATACAGAGGCAAAATTGGAAAATGAGATCGAAGTCAGTGGCGAACTGTCAAAAAGGGACAATGAACCGGTAGAGGAGCCGAAAACAAGAGCAGATCTTAATCAACAAATAGAGACTGTAGCAGTGGAGACAAGTGTTCAGGAATCGGCTGAACAACAAGATTTTGCTGATATTACGATTGAGGAAGTTCAGGCAGAAGAGGATCACGAAGCCCATCGAACCGAGAAAAACATAAATTATCAGCCGCAAGAAACAAATCAGGATGAAAAATCCATCTCACTCACTGAATTTTTTGGAAGAAAAGATGAAAATCCGGCAGTTCGGATGAAAATTTATATTGTTCAAGCGAGAGATACATTAAGTTTGATTGCCGAAAAATATGACGTCTCGGTTTCCCAACTGTTGCGAACAAATCACCTGGAATCAAATCAGGATGTCTATGAAGGACAAATACTTTACATCCCCACCAATACACATAAAATACATTCGTCATAACTGAATGGACTAACCGAGGAACCAGCCGAACTATAACAATGAAAAATACCATATCCCAATCACTTTATGTAAAAGTGACGTAACAAAGAAAACGGGTACGAAACCCGTTTTTTATATGCATTGAGGTGAAAAAATGAGAGTCTACGAAATTTTAAAAGAATATCAAATTCAACCGAGACATTTGGAAAAGATTGGAAAAGTATATAAAGTATTTAGTGGAAACAATGTGTTTGCATTAAAAGAAACCGAAGTAACTAAGGGAAGAAATTTATTTTCCATCTACCCTTTTTTATACCATAAAGGGTTTTATCGTTTCGTTCCTCTTTATCCGGCAAAAAACGGGCAATATATGATTTTAAGAGATCAAAAGCTGTATTACTTAATGCCTTGGTTAGGTAGCGAGTCAAGACCGGTTGAAACCAATCATGCAAGAAAAATGTTTCGGGAACTTGCCAGACTTCATCTTTTGACATCACAAGAAATGGAAATGGACCAGACAAATATCGAGGACCATTTTGAGCGAACTAGTGGACAATGGAATAAAGAAATGCAATATCTTGACAGTTGGATTGAACTGTGTGAGCAAAAATGGTATATGTCTCCTTTTGAATGGGAATTTGTCCAATATTATCATGAATTTCAAAAAGCCTATGAATATGCACTTCGAACTCTAAAAATTTGGAAAGATACTATGCTTGAATCAAAGAAAATTCGCACGGTCCTTCTTCACGGTAAAGTTAGCTTGGATCATTTTGTATTTGATGATAAAGGGTACGGGTATTTTATTAATTTTGACGAAAGCCGTATCGGTTCCTCATATCAGGATTTATTGCCGTTTTTATCCAACACATTAAGTACATACCCGATGAACGGTGAAGATTGTATGGAATGGCTGAATATCTATATGAAACACTATCCGCTAAAGGAAACAGAACTTTTGCTTATGAAAAGTTATCTTGCCCACCCCGGATTCATGATTCAGTTATTGAACCGCTATCAAACGAGAGTCGCCCCAAACCATGAATTGAAGTATACAAAAAAGATTCAGCAAGCATATTGGAAACTGAAAAACATTGAAAATATCATCATGAAGCTGGAAATGCAAACAGAATCCTAATATGCCGAGTTGGTGGTACTGTTGAATTCCCGGTGTGAACTGTTGAATTGACAGGCGTCACTGTTGAATAAGAAGGCCTTACTGTTGAAATCGGAGGAGGTTTGTTGATCTAGTGGAGTTCCGCTAAATTTTTCAGTAAGTCTCCTAGGTATTCAGAAAAATTGATATAATAGTATATAATCAAGACATCACTAAAATCGACATTACAACGAAAATGAAACCGAAAAGGAAAGTTGTACAATGACAAGATTCATACCTCTAATGTTCGATTTAAATAACAAAAATATTGTCATAATTGGTGGGGGTCATGTAGCTGAAAGAAGAATTCGTCTATTGCTGGAAAGCGGTGGAAAGATTACCGTGACTAGTCCAAAAATTACCCAGGAAATCCGCAATTATTGGGAACAAGGCAAGGTAAATTGGATGAAAAAGCATTTTGAACCTAATGATATATCCGACGCCTTTCTCGTAATTATTGCAACAAATAATCCCCAAGTGAACGAATTGGTTCTTCAATATGCACAAAAAAATACATTAATCAATGATGCTACAAACGCTTCCAATGGGAATGTTCATTTTCCCACGATCATGAAAAGAGGCCGATTAACAATAAGTGTTGCAACAAACGGCGCTAGCCCCATGCTGACAAAGAAAATTAAACAGCAATTGGAAGCCACTTTCCCGAAAAATTATGGAGAATATGTTGATTTTCTATATGAATGTCGGGAACTTTTGAAAAACTCTCCACTGCCAAAAGAAGAGCAGCAAAAACTGTTAAAACAACTATTGGATGATGATTTTCACAGTAAAACAAATCAACAACAATTTTTAAGCTGGTTAAAAAATCTTCAAAATAATGAAAACGGTCAAGGTGATCTTAATTAGGAACCTTGACCTTAAAAATTCCTTACTATTTCAATCATCATAAGATCCTCAGTTATAAAAAATTAACACAAACAATTCAAATAAACATAAATTTTTGAAGAAATGTCCATATCACTTGAAATTAGTGACTTATTTCACAAAAAAGCTGTACTATTATAAATTTGTTGTCGCGCACTGAATACGTACCGACTCATTTCTCAAAAAACAAGCCGCTTCATCATCAATTTTCTATTGCACTGAATAGGTATTCATGTATAATAGAGGGAAAATAATAATATTTGAAAGAGTAGAAGCCTTGTTACTTTTCTATTATAAGCAAACGTTTTCAATAGAGCTGTTCCTTCCCTATTAATCGATCAAAAAATGAATATACAAATAAGAAGGTGAAACAAGATGGACAAGATACAGCAAATGTTGTTGGAAGATAGTAAAAAAATAAATTTAATCATGTATACTACTTTTTCAGTTTCATTAGTTTTGGCTTTTTTGAAATCAATCGCACTAAAACAAGGCCCCGTAATTATAATATATTCTACTCAATTAATCTGTTTTGCTGTTTTATATATTGTTTGTGAAAAAATAGTTAAGAAACACTCTCTATTTCCTTATTTAAGTGTTGTTTTGATTGGCGCCTTTTCATTTTTAGGTATTTCGGTTACCGGCGGCGGAATTAATATTATTCTCATCACATTCTTTTTAGCCATTTTTTCGACGATTAGTTCTGGCAAAAAATCGTTTATCCTTGGTTATTCCATAGGATTGTCGATCATGTTAACGATCTTTTTTGTCGGTACAAAAGAAACAGCCGTAATTAAAGAAAACTTTGTTACTATTCTCATACTCTATCTTTTATCAGGACTTTTACTTTATGTACTAATCCACATGAACGCCAGACAGCAATCCGTGATTCGGGAATTGTTGCGGCAGTCAGAAAAACATGGTGAGGAACAAAAGCAACAAAAAGAACGCATTCAAGCCAATATGAATAATATTTTAAAAGAAATGGCCAATGCAAATGAACGGATTCAGAGCAATCAATTGGCTCAAAATGAATTTACTAACAGTTTACAAGAGTTAACAATTGGCAGTCAACAGCAAGCCGACCAAATTGCAATGATTTCAAGTCATACGATGGAAAATCTCGAGGTCATGCTAAAGCTGGAAAATATGATGGAAGAACTTTCAACTGAGGCGGATAAAACAGACGAAATCACGTCTCTCGGTGAAAAAAGAGTTTTCATGTTTAAACAAGATGTAATGGAGATTCGAGCATTTATGAACGACTTAAACCAAACATTACTGGATTTAACAAAGAACATTCAAGAAACCAATACATATTCAAATAAAATTAAAGAAATTTCCGAGCAGACAAATTTATTGGCTTTAAATGCCTCCATTGAAGCGGCACGAGCAGGTGATGCCGGCAAAGGATTCTCGGTTGTCGCCGAAGAAATTCGCAAACTGGCAGAGTCGACAAAAGATACGGTCAATAATATTACCAAAAACTTGCAAAACGTGAATACGAGCAACGAATCGACGTTGAAAAAAATGCAAGCCAGTGACCAAAAGATTACCCACCTTGCAGATTCGATGGAAGATATTGTCGTTTACTTTCAACAGTTGAAAGAAGTATTTCAAAAATTAAACACTGATTTACTGCATTCAAAAGAAATGACTAATGAAGTCGTGAAAAAAAGTAAAAGTATAGAAACATATACATCCCAGTTTGCGGGAATTCTTGAAGAAGCGAGTACCAATCTGGAAGAAATGACTGCTTCTATTGAAACATTAACGAATGACAATAAAGACATCGCAAATTCAATGAATAGAACAACAATCAGTGCAAAAGAGCTACTAGCTGAATAAAAAAATTGGAAGGGCAAATCGAGGATAATTGGAATTTCTTCTAAAGACGTGAAAAATTGAATTTGGAAGGCCGCCGAGTTTTTACGGCCTATTTCCAAAGAAAATCGAATCGGAAAGGGTGCCTGAATTCACTAACTGCTTTTTTCCTAAGCAAAGAGAGTCGGTTCACTAACGCCTCTTTTCCATTAGTCAGTAAAAAAATTATGATGTTCAAAAAGTTCGGGGGAATAGCTGGCAAATTTCTTCTCGGATACTCCTTACACTTATCCCCCTTTTTGAACATGCAATTATTATTTGGTAGAGGGCAACAACTTAAAATAGGCTTCTAAAAAAACCAAGTTGCTCAATTACCAAACAATTAACAAAAAAACACACTTATATCAGATCAATCTGGAAAAGAGCGACAATTAACAAAAAAATTAATAATAAGACGACATCAAAAGTTGTTGGGATGATTAACGTTCGGATTCCTTGGAAGATCGTAAACGGGATAATCAATTGCTTTCCGACTTCCCTGATTGTTCGAGCCCATGATGGCAGTAAATATGGATTGTATTTTCTACGCATGAAACCCCTCCTTTATAACGGTTGTCTTCCCAAAAGGAAACAAGACCGCAACCGGACATGAAACGTCTGCAAAAAGTGTTTCTTTAATTCATTCTATGTGAATATAACGGGAAGTTGTTCATATTTTTTTGAGTGAATTTTAAAAAGTGAAAATAATGGTACTTTGTGAAAAATCTGCCTCGGGTGTTGTTCACCACATTCCAACTAACATAAGCATTCTGGACTTGCGTGTCGAATACCGGAATATGGGTTTCAAAATCATTTCGTATAATTTTTCCTAAAACCGGTAGAAAAAGAATTGTATATAAATCATTTCGTATAATTTTTCCTCAAATGGCCAATAATGATTGACGAAATGTCCGTTATTTTTATAGAATAAGTATAAATAAACGAAATGCGTTGAACGGGAAGAGTACAATAGTTTGGCTTTTCAGAGAGAGAACGGTGGTGCGAGTTCTTAAGTGAAACTGTTGGAAGGTCGCCCGGGAGCAGCTTTTGTGAATCTGAAGAGTAGCAAAAGCCGGGAAATCCGTTACCTGGTTGAGTGCCAAATGCATGCTTCTTATGCATTTGTGAATAAAGGTGGTACCGCGAATCAACTCCATTCGTCCTTTAACGAGTGGGGTTTTTTAATTGTCAGGATTTGCAAAAAATTAAATTAAAATGGAGGCATTTAAATGAGTGAACAAACATTCTCGATGCCCACAAAATACGATCCAAATTCAATAGAAAAAGGTCGCTATGAATGGTGGGTAAAGAACAAATTTTTTGAAGCAGAAGATGATGAAACCAAACAACCATACTCCATCGTGATTCCGCCGCCAAATGTGACCGGCAAACTTCACCTTGGGCATGCCTGGGATACAACATTACAAGATATTATTACCCGGATGAAACGAATGCAAGGCTACGATGTATTGTGGCTGCCGGGAATGGATCATGCCGGAATCGCAACGCAGGCAAAAGTCGAACAAAAACTGCGTGCGGAAGGGAAATCCCGCTATGATCTAGGCCGAGAAAAGTTTTTGGAAGAAACATGGAAATGGAAAGAAGAATATGCACAAACAATTCGTCACCAGTGGGCAAAATTAGGGCTTGGTCTCGATTATAGCCGGGAACGATTCACACTGGATGAAGGTCTTTCCAAAGCGGTTCGTGAAGTTTTTGTTTCTCTTTATAAAAAAGGTCTCATCTACCGCGGAGAATATATTATCAACTGGGATCCGGTTACGAAAACGGCCCTTTCCGATATTGAAGTTATTTACAAAGATATACAAGGCGCTTTCTATCATTTGCGGTATCCGTTAAAAGACGGTTCCGGCTATATTGAAATTGCAACAACGCGTCCGGAAACGATGCTCGGGGATACGGCCGTTGCGGTTCACCCGGAAGACGAGCGCTATAAACATTTAATTGGCAAAACAATCGTGCTTCCAATCGTCGGTCGCGAAATCCCAATTATTGCCGACGAATATGTCGATATGGAATTCGGCTCCGGTGCGGTAAAAATCACCCCGGCCCATGATCCGAACGACTTTGAAGTAGGAAATCGCCATAACTTGGAACGGATTCTTGTTATGAATGAAGACGGTACAATGAATGAAAAAGCCGGAAAATATAAAGGCATGGATCGTTTTGAATGCCGCAAACAAATTGTCAAAGACTTACAAGAACAAGGTGTCCTTATCAAAATCGAGGAAATGGTTCACTCCGTCGGTCACTCGGAACGGAGCGGGGCTGTTGTTGAACCATATCTTTCGACCCAATGGTTTGTCAAAATGAAACCATTGGCTGAAGCTGCAATTAAGCTGCAAAAAACGGAAGGAAAAGTGCATTTTGTTCCGGAACGATTTGAAAAAACCTATCTTCATTGGATGGAAAATATTCGTGACTGGTGTATTTCGCGACAACTTTGGTGGGGTCATCGGATTCCTGCTTGGTATCATAAGGAAACCGGAGAAGTATATGTTGGTCATGAAGCCCCGCAAGACGCTGAAAATTGGGAGCAAGACCCGGATGTCCTTGACACTTGGTTCAGCTCGGCATTATGGCCATTTTCAACTATGGGCTGGCCGGATAAGGAAGCAGCTGATTTGAAACGCTATTACCCGACCGATGCGCTTGTCACCGGTTATGATATTATTTTCTTCTGGGTATCCCGGATGATTTTCCAAGGGCTTGAATTTACCGGGAAGCGCCCGTTCAAAGATGTTTTAATTCACGGTTTAGTTCGCGATGCAGAAGGTCGGAAAATGAGTAAATCGCTTGGGAACGGTGTCGACCCGATGGATGTTATCGATCAATATGGTGCCGACTCCTTACGTTATTTTCTGGCAACCGGATCATCACCGGGACAAGATTTACGTTACAGTACGGAAAAGGTTGAATCCGTTTGGAATTTTGCTAATAAAATTTGGAATGCATCCCGGTTCGCTTTGATGAATATGGGCGGACTCCCATATGAAGACATTGATTTAAACGGAAAAAAATCTGTAGCGGATGAGTGGATTTTAACCCGACTCAACGAAACGATTGAAACAGTTACCAATCTGGCTGAAAAATATGAATTCGGTGAAGTTGGCCGGGCTTTATACAACTTCATTTGGGATGATTTTTGTGATTGGTATATTGAAATGGCAAAACTTCCATTGTACGGTGAGGATGAAACAGCAAAGAAGACAACTCGCTCCGTTTTAGCCTATGTTTTAGACCAAACGATGCGGTTACTTCATCCATTCATGCCGTTTATTACCGAGGAAATTTGGCAAAATCTCCCACATGAGGGGGAGTCGATTACGGTTGCGGAATGGCCAAAGGTACGACCGGAATTGTCGAACCAAGAAGCAAGCGAACAAATGAAATTACTCGTTGAAATCATCCGTTCTGTCCGTAATATTCGGGCCGAAGTGAATACGCCGATGAGCAAAAAAATCGCCATGATCATTAATGCCCATGATGAAAAAATCTTGGACACTTTAGAAACAAATAAAGCCTATCTTGAACGTTTCTGTAATCCGGAAATGTTGACAATTGGTGTAGGTGTACTAGCCCCTGAAAAAGCAATGACTGCCGTAGTATCCGGAGCGGAAATCTACTTGCCGCTTCAAGGGCTCATCAATATCGAAGAAGAAATTACCCGCCTTGAAAAAGAACTTGAGAAACTAAATAAAGAAGTGGAGCGGGTACAGAAAAAACTTGCCAACGAAAAATTTGTTGCTAAAGCACCTGCGCAAGTGGTTGAAGAAGAACGTGCGAAAGAAAAAGACTACTTAGAAAAACGCGCAACCGTCCAAGAACGACTGGAAGAGTTAAGAAGGATGAAGTAGGTAATAGAAAAAGCTATCACTTATGGGATCACACCATTTTTCACATGTGACATACCCATATGTGATAGTTTTTTTCGTTTCAGGCTTTACTATTAGGTAGTAATTGAATTTGTGATGATAAGCTGTATAAGATGATTTAAACCGACGTAACTGATATCAATATAGACTGAACTTATAGAATCTAATCACACTCTACCCTCACAAATAAAATCTTCCTGTGGCAGAATAACCCAGAGATAAATGTCTAATTACTCTTCCAAATAAGTTCGCCATTATCCAAAAAAATATTACTAGTCTACTAGTATAAGCAACTGCGTCAATAATACAGTTCCAAGCTTCGACATCTGTTTCATTATCTGACATCTCTTGAATTATTGTTATACCATTTTCCTCATTATCTAATAATTCATAAAGGATATCCCCTATATTTTCTTCACTATTTAGCATACACCTGAAGGATTCAATTGATGTAGTTTTAATGTTCCTGAAACATCTTCTGGTTTTATACCTGTCTTTATTACCGATGAATCAAATTCATTCAGAACTATTTCTTCTGCATGCCTAGTGAACAATGGGTTATTCCTGGAGCTTTAATATTCCTGTCAGGTATTACTTCATCTAAATCAGGTAATCCAGCTTCTTTACGTACTTTTGGTGATCCTCCTTCAAAAGTCAAATTTTCCAATCCTTTTCCATCAGTCTTACCAACTGCAACTGTGTCAGTTTCTGGAACATTCCATTTTTCCTTAGTACATCTATATCAGTTTTACCAATATCAATCTTACTTTTATTACCCGTACTCTTTGCCGGGGGAAGTAATGAAAGAGCCAAAAAACCTCCCGCAAGTACACGGTCGCCAAAAGAAAGCTTCTCACCGGTAACCGGATCATATTCACTGAATACCCGTTGTACGTCGTTCCATCCGACGGGTTCCAGTAAAAGGCCGTAGTTCACCAACTACGTAGCCTATAATCTCGAAGTTCTTCCTATGTACATATACTTAATCTTAAAATTTATCACAATGCCGAATTCGCATTTCTGCTGGAATTTTATACAATCTGGTATAATAAAAAAAGAAGTTTCTATAAATGGCAAAAAGCCAATCGAAGGACCGTTCAATCCAAAAACTAGTAAAATTAGTCTGGAAGGAAAATAGACAAAATAACAGAGGAAGGAAAGATTGACACGGTTGTTTTGACTGGAATAGGAATTGGAAACATCATGCAAATCCTTCAATCCATGTACATCTTATTCCTTACAGCGGGAATGCATAAATAAAATTGTTACAACAGGGGAGTGGAAATCAATGTTTCAAACAAGTGAAGAAGTTATCAATTGGATTAATCGTCAACTGGATCAAGGGATAAAACCCGGACTGGAGCGGATGCTGTGGTTAATGGAAAAACTGGATCACCCGGAGCGAACTGTACGAGCGATACATATAGGCGGGACAAACGGAAAGGGGTCAACCGTTTCATTTCTTCGTTCCATTTTACAAACGGCGGGTTATGAAGTAGGGACATATACATCCCCTTATATTGAATCTTTTTTGGAGCGGATTAGTATTAATGGCCAACCTATCCCGGAAGCTGATTTGATAAAAGCAGCAAACGCCATTAAACCGCTAGCTGATGAATTAGCCCAAACAGAGCTTGGCTATCCGTCAGAATTTGAACTGCTTACCGCTATTGCGATCTATTATTTTGGTAAATTACATAAAGTTGATATAACAATCATTGAAGTCGGACTAGGCGGGCGAAAAGATGCCACAAATATTATTCATCCGTTTCTTTCTATCATTACCAATATTGGCTATGATCATATGAATATCCTTGGCAATACACTGACTGAAATTGCCAAAGAAAAAGCAGGAATTATAAAAAACGGTGCCCCGGTCATCACCGCAGTAACTGATCCAGAGCTCCTTCATATTTTTGAAGATACGGCAAAAGCGAAACGGACCACCGTATATCAACTGGGACGTGAATTTACATATAAAGATCTTGGCACAACGGAAACCGGTGAGCAATTTTCGGTAAAAACGCCTTACCAAACATATACAGAACTTTCCATTTCGATGTTAGGGAAGCACCAAATTGAAAATGCGACATTGGCTGTAATGGTAGCAGAATATTTAAAACAATTTTATGCATTGTATATCGAAAACGAACATCTTCAAACCGGATTACAAACGGCATTTTGGCCGGGAAGATTTGAAATACGTGGACAAGTGATTCTTGATGGTGCTCACAATCGGGAAGGAATCGAAACGCTAGTTGCAACTTTACAGCGTCATTTTTCGGATAAAAAAATTCATGTGTTATTTTCTGCACTGAGAGACAAACCTTTGAAAAAAATGATTCACGTACTAGATGAACAAAACTATCATTTGTACTTTACTGAATTTGACCATCATCGAGCAACAAAGGCGGAGAACTTATATGATCTCTCAAATGCTTCTCAAAAAGAAATTGTATTGGATTGGCCAAAATTTATAAAAGAAAAACAATTGCAAGCTGATGAACTTCTTGTCATTTGCGGTTCTCTTTATTTCATCAAAGAAGTAAAGAAGGTATTATAAGAAAAGCGATAAGTATTCGGAGCCAGAAACAGTTCTTTTTTTACATTAAAAATGATTGAGGGGTATCGTTGCCCCTCTTCTATTGGTCGTTGGTCCGATCATAACGAAGAAGATTTCACAAGCGAATAATCCAGTGCAACGGCAAGGCCACTGTACAGCAAAAGTGAACCGCCTAAAACCAGATATCATGTTTGACGATTAACCTTTTGGAATTTTAAATAGTATCGCAACGACAAGCAGTCACTTGTTTGCTAAAATGTTCATAAATTTTGCTTTAAATAAAATATTTTTTTATTATAATAATAGGTAAAAATGCCCATGCCAAAAGGAGGGGGGGAATAGAATGGTTTTAGATAGAAGAACTCAAATTTTTATATGGGTTGCTTGGTTTGCCGTTATCCCGATAGGATTATGGACCGCATATAAAATTTCACCCCCTACGCATTTCTATCATCATTTTGATTTTTTAGTCACGACCGGTCTTTCCTGCATCGTAGCTTTGATACCGATCGTCGTAAATCAAATTCCTTTTTCAGTTACACAATGGTTAACTATATTTGTTTTTCTAAAATACGGATTATTTGCTGAAGTAATATTGGCTCAAATTATTACCTTTATCGTCTTGTTAAGATTACGTTTACCAAAAGAAAAGCGGTATAACTTTCCTCTGAATTCTATCATGTTTATGATCGTATCTTTGGTAAGCGGTGCTATCTTTTACATTTTCGGTGGAGAGCATGTTCAAGCAGGAAATTTAACGATAAATTTTGTCGTGCTGGCAGGGCTATATATGGCGTCTTATTTCATGATTAATCAAATCCTTTTCACCGGTGCATTTTCTTTTTTGTATAAAACAAGGAAACCATTAATAACAAAAGCATTTCTTTGGGAAGGGCTTATACATCTAATCGCCTTTCCGGTCGGTATTACTTTGTTCTTTTTATATGATTTAGTCGGTGTGTCAAGTTTTCTGCTGGTAGGTACCCCGATCATTAGTACACAACTAATTTTGTTAAAATATAATACGAGTAAGGAAATTAATCAATATTTACAAAAGGCCGTTAAAACTGGTCATCGTTTGACCGAACGGCTAAAGTTTGAAGAAGTATTGAACACATTTATCGACCATCTATTAAATATGTTTCCTGCTGATTATTTGTACATTTTCGACGATATGAATGATGACCGTTTACAAGCAGTTCGATGTTATGAAAACGGAAAATTTATAAGGATGGGCGTAAAACCCCTACGCCTTTAGGCTAGGGGATGTAAGCCCT
>NZ_JAJCHL010000306.1:0-220 GCF_020554505.1 Caldibacillus sp. 210928-DFI.2.18 | reverse complement strand
GAGGGCGAATCTCGTCACCATTTTGAGGTGGAAAAGTCTCATTTTTGACGACGAGACCCGTTCTCGTCACCAATTTGAGGTGAAAACTGCTCTATTTTGGCGACGAAACTCAATCTCGTCACCAATTTTGGGCGAGAGATGCTTGTTTTTGACGACGAGACCTATTCTCGTCACCAATTTGAGGTGAAAACTGCTCTATTTTGGCGACGAAACCCAATCT
>NZ_JAJCHL010000305.1:0-222 GCF_020554505.1 Caldibacillus sp. 210928-DFI.2.18 | reverse complement strand
TGACGAGAACGAGTCTCGTCGTCAAAAAATAGAGTTTCCGGCCACAAAATGGTGAAGAGAATAAGTCTCGTCGCCGAAAAAGAGAGTTTTCGGTTTCAAAAAGGTGACGAGAATAAGTCTCGTCGTCAAAAATGAGCATTTCACGGCTCAAAAAGGTGACGAGAATAGGTCTCGTCGTCAAAAAATAGAGTTTCCGGCCACAAAAAGGTGACGAGAACGGGT
>NZ_JAJCHL010000304.1:0-222 GCF_020554505.1 Caldibacillus sp. 210928-DFI.2.18 | reverse complement strand
ACACGATTATACCGCTGTTTTCGGGGAGTTTTTGTTCTTTTGACTGTCAAAGTCGGGAAAAAATATGAGACACAAGCAAGGTTCAATTTATTAGTGAAGTATATCTGGAGAAAAAAGAAGACACTCCATCATATATATGCTCAGCAAACACACCAATCAAAAGACTTTACATACAGTAGGGGGGTATAGTATAATAAAAATATCAGGAAGGGGGTATACTCC
>NZ_JAJCHL010000303.1:0-223 GCF_020554505.1 Caldibacillus sp. 210928-DFI.2.18 | reverse complement strand
AGGAATGCAAGTATATCGGAAAACTAAGTTCAAAAAAATGAAAGATATTGAAGAACCGGTAATTGTCGAATAAAAATGAAACGTGCCGGGATCAGTCCGAACGGATCCCGGCCCATTTAAAAATATTCAATTAACAACTTGACTTTTAATTTTTATGGTGCTAATATAATCTTGAGTTTGACACTTGTAGAGCTCAAAAAGCTCCCGAAACGCTTATTTAGCA
>NZ_JAJCHL010000302.1:0-226 GCF_020554505.1 Caldibacillus sp. 210928-DFI.2.18 | reverse complement strand
GCTGTATGGGACAGTTTAAGTGGAAAACCGAGTTAAAATGTCCCATAGGATGATCCGAATCCCGTGCTATGGGACAAAATCATCTAAAATTCAAGCTGAAATGTCTCATTGAACGGCTGTATGGGACAGTTTAAGTGGAAAACCAAGCCAAAATGTCCCATAGGATGATCCGAATCCCGTGCTATGGGACAAAATCGACTAAAATTCAAGCTAAACTGTCCCATAG
>NZ_JAJCHL010000301.1:0-226 GCF_020554505.1 Caldibacillus sp. 210928-DFI.2.18 | reverse complement strand
CAAGCCTATGGGACAGTTTGGCTTATTTTTCAACTAATTTTGTCCCATACAGCCGCTCTATGAGACAGTTCTGTTCCATTTTTTGATGATTTTGTCCCATAGGCAGCAATTCGGACAAGCCTATGGGACAGTTTGGCTTATTTTTCAATTAATTTTGTCCCATACAGCCATTCTATGAGACAGTTCTGTTCCAACTTTTGATGGTTTTGTCCCATAGACCGCGAGT
>NZ_JAJCHL010000300.1:0-226 GCF_020554505.1 Caldibacillus sp. 210928-DFI.2.18 | reverse complement strand
CCGATTTTGGCGACGAGACCCTTTCTCGTCGCCATTTTTGGGTGGGAATTACTCAATTTTGACGACGAGCCTCGTTCTCGTCGCCATTTTTGGGTGGGAATTACTCAATTTTGACGACGAGACCCTTTCTCGTCACCGTTTTGAAGTAAAAAATGCCCGATTTTGGCGACGAGACCCTTTCTCGTCACCGTTTTGAAGTAAAAAATGCCCGATTTTGGCGACGAGA
>NZ_JAJCHL010000299.1:0-227 GCF_020554505.1 Caldibacillus sp. 210928-DFI.2.18 | reverse complement strand
CTGGCCAGGAAGTCCTCGAAGCTGCCCCAAGGCTGCCCGGCCGGCGCCGTCCAGTGGAACTGCACGCCTTCGCGCATCAGCCAGCCGGCGCGCTCGAAGGCGGCACGGTCGGCTTCGTCGATGAACAGCAGGTGCGCCGACAACAGCTGCGCCTGCCGCGCAAAGGCGCCGATGGCTTGCACCAGCAGCGTGCGGGCCGCCTCGTCGGCGGCCAGCAGCCGGCTGCC
>NZ_JAJCHL010000298.1:0-228 GCF_020554505.1 Caldibacillus sp. 210928-DFI.2.18 | reverse complement strand
GTAGAGCAATCGGCTGTTAACCGATCGGTCGTAGGTTCGAATCCTACCTGCGGAGTCATTTGGAGAGCTGTCCGAGTTGGTCGAAGGAGCACGATTGGAAATCGTGTAGGCGGCTAAAAGCTGTCTCAAGGGTTCGAATCCCTTGCTCTCCGCCATACATAGTTATGACTACCGGCCCCTTGGTCAAGCGGTTAAGACACCGCCCTTTCACGGCGGTAACACGGGTTC
>NZ_JAJCHL010000030.1:0-39016 GCF_020554505.1 Caldibacillus sp. 210928-DFI.2.18 | reverse complement strand
AAAAGCTCATAAATCCTTCTCCTATTTGGTTTTTTTGTTTGTTCAGCAACCCCTATTCTAATCTCGGAAACTTAGATATTTTCTTCAAAGTGAATGGAACAGAAACAGAAACAAAATTTTAAAAAAATAATAACCTTTCAACTATAGGAAATAAATTTATTGGTTAGTTACTATAAAAGACCCTATAGCAGAAAAAATGGTTATTTTAACTCCTTCATATATTCATAAACAATCAAACAAAAAATCAAACAATTTAATATTATTTTCATAGATTATATTAACCAGTTTAATTTTTCATCTAAATAAAATTTTTAAACTCTAATGTATGACTGGAGCAATTTACTCAAATATCCAGTGAAGTAGAAAATATAATATAATTCCCACAAAGAAAAAGAGAATAATAGGTCGATCTTCAGTCGCGCTTACCATAGGTAACAAATCGGCTGTAGCTATATACAGAATAATACCTGCTGTAATCGATAGAGCAATAGAAAGGAGGATGTTATTAGCCGTGAAAAATGAGTTAAAGACAGAGCTACAATCGCACCCAATAGCGTTGATATAGCCAATAAGAAAGCTGCCCCGATTGCCTTCTTCTTGCTTTCCAAGCTTGCAAAGTAGAAGAAATCGTTAAACCATCTGGGATTTTATGTAGTAAAACACCAATCAACACAACAAATCCGATTCTTTCATCTACTTTAAAACTGGCTACAATCGTATGAACCAACATTCCTAATAAGGCACCAAGGGTTGTACTTTTAGAATGCGAATGTTTGTGGGTTTCTGCTCCGAAATGAAAATGCGGAGCAAGAAAATGTTGAAATAGAAAAATCAATCCAAATCCAATAATAATATACACAGTACTCGATTCATGAATTTCTAATGCTTCTGGTATTAAATCCATAATTGCAATGGTTAAAAGTATTCCCGCACTCAGGGCCATTAAGCCATTTATTCCTCACCAATTTTTTTAAGAAAGATCACAAGGCCACCCAAGACATTTGCGAAAGCGGCGGTTAAAACATAGAATAAAATGTCCATTGATTCCCACTCCATTAATAAAAAGTTCAACCTGCACTTGTGATAAGTGCAGGTTTTCCTGCATTCACATTACTGTTTTTTATTCAGCATGTGAATTGCATGTCCCATAACCCCTTCAGCTGCTTCCATGAGTGGTTCCGGTAAAGTTGGGTGTGCATGAATGGTAAGGCTAAGATCTTCTGCTGTTGCTCCAGACTCGATTGCAAAAACTGCTTCAGCAATAAGAGATGATACTTCTGGTCCTACCATTTGTACACCTAACACCCGATTAGTTTCCTTATCCGCAACAACTTGTACAAAACCATCGGCATCCGAAACAGATAAAGCTCTGCCGTTAGCCTGGAATGGAAAACGACTGGAAACCGTTTCATATCCTTCTTTCTTTGCTTCGTTCTCCGTTAATCCTGTATAGGCTACTTCTGGATCACTGAAAATAACAAAAGGCATTGCCTGAAAATCAATCACACTCTTTAACCCACTTATCACCTCTGCAGCGATCCTACCTTCGTAACTAGCTTTATGAGCAAGAAGATAACCACCAGCACAGTCCCCAATGGCATAGACATGTTCAACGTTTGTTTGACATTTTTCATTTATCTTAATAAAACCACGCTGGTCTAATTCAACCCCGATATTTTCCAATCCAATTTTCCCTGTGTTTGGTTTTCTTCCAATTGAAACTAAGCAATAATCTCCCTTAATGATCTCGTTCTTTCCATTTACCTGAACATGAACATTTACTTCATCACCTGTATTTTCACCGCCTTGGACTAAAGCATTCGTAATAACTGTGATTCCAAGTTCCTTTAAATGACGTTTTACTACATTTGTAAGCAAAGGGTCCGTACCTGGAAGAATTGTATCTGTTCCCTCAAGGATAGTCACTTTAGCCCCGAATTTGGCATAAGCAGTCCCCAATTCTAAACCAATATAACCACCACCTACTACAACTAAATGTTTTGGTACTTCTTGAAGCATCAATGCCTCAGTCGAAGAGATGATTCTTTTTTTATCAAATGGCATACTTTTTAACTCAGTAGGTAATGAGCCTATCGCAAGTATTAAGTCTTTGTAGGAATAATATTGTTCTTCATTTTCGATTTTGATTTTTACAATATGAGAATCAGTAAGATAAGCTTCCCCACTAATGAATTCAACTCCATTGCCTTTCAGCAAAGTCCGAATCCCATTCGTTAGTTTATTCACTATACCGTCCTTCCATTTCACTACTTCTGGCATATCTACTTCAACTTCACCAGAAACCTTTATTCCCATTGAGTTGGCATGTTTTATGTGTTTTACTCGTTCAGAAGCGCTGATAAGAGCCTTGGAAGGTATACATCCACGGTTAAGGCAAACCCCTCCTAACTCTGCTTTATCCACCAACATCACTTTTTTTCCTAACTGAGCAGCACGTATGGCGGCCACATAACCTCCTGATCCCGCACCTATAACTAACAAATCTAGATCTTTTTTTACTTCAATAGCCATTTTGATTTCCTCCTTCGATGATTTTAAGTTGAATGAAGAGAATTACTTTTAGTTAAGAAGTAAATGGTTTTTGTTCAAATATGGAGACCTATATGTAATTACAATCTGATGTTTTACTTATACCCTATCTTTTCATTTTTAAGACTGGATACTTATACTATTTTATAATTATTTAAGAAAAGGGCTTTCCAATCTTCTGGAAAACCCTTTTCCTTTATTCTTTCACTTTCATAAGTCGCAAACTATTTAATGCTACCAAAAGGGTTGCGCCCATATCTGAAAGAATCGCAATCCAAAGCGTTAACCAACCTGGGATAACCAACAGTAAGGCAATTAATTTAATACCAATTGAAAAAGTAATATTAGCTTTAATTATATTTAGGGCTTTCCGGCTCAGTTTTACAGCAAATGGAAGTTTACTTAAATCGTCTCCCATTAAAGCAACGTCAGCTGTTTCAATGGCCGTATCAGTACCGGCTCCACCCATTGCAATACCAACTGTAGACGCCGCTAATGCAGGAGCATCATTAACACCATCTCCAACCATAGCAACATTTCCGTACTCGGACCTTAATTGTTTAATGTAGTCTAATTTATCCTGAGGCATCAGTTCAGCTTGAATTTCTGATACTCCGACATGCTGACCTATAGCATTTGCAGTACCTTTGTTATCACCTGTAAGCATAATTGTCTTTTTAATTCCTAGTTGATGTAACTTTTGAATGATATCTTTACTTGATTCCCGGACTTCATCAGCTACCGCAATAACTGCAAGGACTTCTTTGTCCGTTCCAAAAACCATAGCTGTTTTCCCTTGATTTTGAAGAGTTGTTACTTTCTGTTCTAAATTCTTATCATAATTAGTGGTAGATAACTCCTTAAAGAGTTTGGGACTTCCAATATAATAGGTTGTTCCATTTACACTGCCCATAATCCCTTTACCAGTAATGGAAGAAAAATCTTCTACAACGATATCCGAATAAGAAATATTTTCCTCCTCTGCTTTTTTCATAATTGCTGAAGCAAGGGGATGTTGAGAACGATACTCTAGCGCAGTAATAATCGATAAAATTTCTTTCTCATTTACCTTTTGGTTCAACACTTTATAATCAGTTACAACTGGAACACCTTTTGTTAATGTACCCGTTTTGTCGAATGCAATGGCCTTTAATGCACCCATTTCTTCAAGGTATACTCCGCCTTTCACAAGAACCCCTTTTTTCGCCGCATTCCCAATTGCTGAAACAATTGATATCGGAGTCGATATGACTAACGCACATGGACACCCAACAACAAGAACAGCTAATCCCTGATAAACCCATGTTTCCCAACTACCATCAAAGAATAAAGGAGGGACAATAGCTACTAATGCTGCAATAATCATAATGATCGGTGTATAATATTTTGCAAATTTATCGACAAACGCTTGAGAAGGAGCGCGTTCTCCTTGTGCTTCCTCTACAAGATGAATAATTTTAGAAATCGTTGTATCTTCTACAAGTTTCGTTATTTTTACTTCAAGTAATCCTTCTTCATTTAAAGTACCTGCAAATACTTCATCACCAACTGTTTTCTCAACAGGGACTGATTCACCTGTAATCGCTGCTTGGTTGACGGCAGAGTAGCCACTTACGACCACACCATCCATAGCAATCTTTTGACCGGGTTTCACGATCATAATGTCACCAATCATGATGTCATCTACATGGACCATTATTTCTTGTCCATTTCGTCTAACGAGTGCTTCCTTCGGGGCAATATCCATTAATGAGCGGATCGATTGTCTTGCTCGATCCATAGAGAATCGTTCTAAAGCTTCGCTGATTGCAAAGAGAATGACAACAATTGCTCCTTCTGCCCATTCCCCGATAATGGCCGCCCCAATAATAGCCACGGTCATTAGAGTCTTCATATCAAAATCTAAATGTAGCAAGTTTTGGAAACCGACTTTAAAAAGTGAATATCCTCCAATCACAATTGATGCTACAAATAGTAAAGAAGTAATCAGATTATCTTCTCCATTTACAAACATGGAAAGATAACCGAAAACTATTAATAAAGAAGCATAAAGTAATGTACTATGTTTTTTATAAAATGGAACTTTATCTTCTTTTCTAACCTCTTTTTCTGCCTTACTCCCTTGTACAGCCTGACCTACTGGTTTTTCAGGGATAACTTTAAGGTTCTCAAACGCACCGGCTTTTTCTAGCTCTTCAATAGAAGCTTCTCCATATACGGAAATTTTTGATGCTCCAAAGTTTACTTTTGCATCTTGTACTCCCGGAAGATCCTTTACATTTCTCTCAAACTTCCCTGCACAATTAGCACAGGAAAAACCCTCAACTCTATATACTTTTTTATCTACTGATTTTGTTGCTTCACTCAACTTCAATAACCTCCTTCTGGTGTTCAAAGGCAAAATGAATAAGCTTCTTTACATTTTCATCATCCAATGAATAAAAGACTAATTTTCCTTCTTTTCGGTATTTAGCTAAACCTAGATTTTTTAATAATCGTAAATGATGGGAAGCTGTAGCGTTTGTGGATCCTACAATATTTGCAACATCACAAACACATAATTCTCCCTCTAAAGACAAAGCATAGGCAATTTTTACCCTTGTATCATCGGAAAGAGCCTTAAAAACTTTAGCTACTTCCATCGGATTTTGTTCAGCAAGGTTATTTTTAGCTCTGGTGACTTTTTCCTCATTAATACACGTCACTTCACAAATATCTTTTGTCATAATTATCCCCCTTATATTCAAACAATTATTTGAATAACTAATTTAGTTATATTGTATTCGAGAACAAACAAATGTTCAAACGATTATTTGAATAATACAGTAAAAAATTTTAACTTTTTATAGCATGGTTTAATTGAACCAATTTAATATCATACTAAAAGTTCCATTTTCAGACATAATCATAATTCCTAAAGCTAAAAATACAATTGGAACGATAATTTTTTCGTATTTTTCTACTGTTTCAGATATACCTTTTACAGCTGATACACGTTGGCATAGATATAATAACACTGCCGCAGCAATATAATAAATTACAATAGTAACGATTAATTCAATAGTGTTTAGCACAGTAAAGTATGGAATATAGACACCTAAGTTATCCCCACCGGCAGCTAACATAATGACTGTAACACTTAGTATAAAATTGCTGAATCGGTTAGTGGATTCAAGAATTTCTTCATCCTCTTCGTCTCCTTCATCTTTTTCAAATAAAACTTTTAACCCTATAAAAATTGGAATCAAACCAAGCAAGCCAATCCATTGTTGAGGAATAAATGCTATTCCAAAAGATGCTAATAAGCTAATGATAATAAGTACAGTAAAGCCTAAATATTGCCCTAAAACAATATCCCTTACCCCACCTTTTCTATTTTTCACTTGTGCAAATAGAACAACTAAAATCACAATATAATCAATACTTGTCGCTATGTATGAGACAATAGCTGATACTATCGTTGTTAACAAAGTTAATCACTCCTATCGTATATAATTTTCATCAGGTGATATTCAAACAATGATTTGAATGTTAATTTCATTTTTTATTTTACTGCTATATATTATTTTTGTCAAACGAATATTTGAATAATTTAAAGCACTAATTTACAAAATCAAAAAAGCATTCATAACTTTTATGTATGACAGTTAATCATTATGAACCTTAAAACTATCCCTTATATATTAGTTGCAGTGCTGATTCTTTCATGGTTTGATTGTATTATATGGCATTTTAATTATTTGGAGGGTGTAGGTTTATGATTACTTCTGAAAAGGAAATCGAAAATAAAGTGATGAAAAAGGTTGCAAAAAATCTAATTAGACTTAATGTTCCCTTAGAGAAGATCAAAGCAGCGACCAATTTAGCGGAAGATGTAATAAATGAATTACAAAAAGAAATTACAGAATAATAAACGCCTTGACATGACTCAAGGCGCTTTAATAATTATGAAATGAAACTACCCAAGAATGAAAAAAACTTATTGATTGAGTATAAAATATCCCCAAAGAAACGGAAATACTTTTTACATTATTCTGGCTTGTTGTCAACTTTACCAGTATCAGTATAAAACTCTTTTAAATTATTATATTTAACAGTTGTTACCATCCCAGATGAAGCATGGTGTAAGTCATGGCAATGAAACAGCCAATTTCCCGGATTGTCTGCAACAAAAGCAACTTCATATGTTTCACCATATTTAACATTTAGTGTATCTTTAATGATAGGCGATCCCTTAAGTTCTTCACCATTTTTACTTAGTACTTGGAAGAAATGACCATGAAGATGCATAGGATGATCTGCCTGATCCATACTGTTATTCGTTAGTGTAACCTTTACCTTGTCTCCCTCATTAACCTCTATAGGTGGTATATCTGGATATGTTTTCCCATTGATTGTCCAAACCATACCCATTCCTGCATTCTCGTCCATCGCAGTACCAAGTTCCATTTCGTATTCAACGTCAAAATTATCATTTAAAGAAAACTGTGATTCCGTTTTTTCGCCAAGTGCAGTGAGTTCTACCAAGTCAGTTGTTGAATTATGTTTGGCTTTTTCACCGTTTCCATCTTCATAAACAACATCGATTTTCATATCTGCCGCTGCTTCCATTTCACCATGACAATCAATGGTAAAGTCCTCAGTACCATTTGCAACAAATTCGACATCAATTCGTTCTCCCGGTGCGACTTCAAACACTGAACCGTTTACGAATTGAGGTTTATTTACTTTTTGACCATCTACATGAGTTACCTTATATTCAACAGGAATATGAATTTGATGTGCCATGTATCCTGCGTTGACAAATCTTAATTTAACTGTTTCTCCCTTTTTTACTTTTAACGGTTCATTTTCTTCATATGTTTTTCCGTTAATTGTATAAATATCATATGTCGACATATCATGAGTCATCATCATCTGTCCGTTTTCCATGTCCATGCTATCATGATCCATTCCGTCCATGTCGTTATGGTTCATATCTTCCATTCCATTTGTTTCAGTTTGTGATTCTGTTTCTGTGTGACTCCCTGATTCCCATTCATCAAGAACAAGCGTATAATCTCGATCATATTTTTCGTCTTCTGCGGATTCTACGATAATAGTTCCATACATTCCTTTGTCTAATTGATTCACTCCATCCTGATGAGAATGATACCAATAAGTTCCCGGATCTTCTGCCACGAATTCATACGTATATGTTTCACCGGGGACAACAGCATCTTGTGTTACACCGGGGATTCCATCCTGTGTATTTGGAACAGGAATACCATGCCAATGAATCGAAACAGGCTCCTCCAATTCATTTTTTAAGTTGACTTTAACTACTTCTCCTTGTTTTACTCGAATTTGCTCCCCCGGAATGGTACCGTTGTAAGTCCAAGCAGTTATGGTTTTGTCTGCACTTAATTTCCATTCCTTCTCTTGTGCGAGTAAATTGATCTCATTTACCTTTTTTCCTTTCGTATCTTCCGTCTTAACCTGTACAACATTTTGTGAGGATTTATCTGTAGACTTTTGAGTTGAATTGTTTTCAGTTTCTATAGTTTGTTGTGTACAGGCAGCTAATAAACTAATTCCTAAAATAATAATCAAAGTAGTTATTTTTCTCATTTATTTTCCCTCCCTTCCAGAATATTACTAGGAGACTATGAAGAATTTATGCATTTTTAAATATTTCCACTGTATTCACCATAAAAATAAGTTTATAAGTTAGACGTTCAACTGTTTTACCCAATTTTTATTTTGAACAAAAATAATAGGCTGAAAACAATTGTTTAATATCGTTTTCAGCCTTCATTATCTTTAAATTGGGAATCCCTTTTAATTTTAATAAACTGAATAATAAACAAATAACGAAATTATCATCAAAATGAGAACAAAAAATATAATGCCGATATAATCTTTTTTCGTTATTGGTGGACCCTCTTTAATAGGAGTATTTTGTTTTTTTCTGTATTTAATTAACACGAACCCAATAATAATACCGATTAAACTCATTATATGACTTACACTAAAAGGTCCAAAAACCATAGGATTAATTCTTGTGAATTCAACAATTCCTCGAATAACCATAAAACCTATTAAATAATGAATAAACACTTGCCCTTCATAAGAGGGTTTTTTCAAACGTAACCATAAGTAGCCAAATAACAGATAATCTAGAAGGAATTCATATGCCTGAGCAGGATGTAAATATTGTCCGTTAACCTCTACTCCCCAAGGTAAATTAGTTGGGGCGCCAAAGACATCACAACCAATTCTACTTATTCCTTGGGCTAAGATTATTGCTGGTGCAGCTATGTCTAATGTTTGCCAAATCGGTATTCGGTGTTTTTTTAAATATAAGTAACCAACTAGTAATCCACCCAACAGTCCACCATGAATGGAAAGCCCACCTTCACTTATAAATAATATTTCAATTGGATGTGATAAATAATAGGCAGGATTATATATCAGTATATAGACAATACGCGCACCGATTATTCCACCTATAAATGAATAAGTTACTCCATTTAACAACAAATCTTCGTTAAGCCCTTTTTGTTTTGCTACCTTTAGAAAAAAATAAACTGCGATTATTAAACCAATTGCAATCATTAATCCAAAAAAGTAAATTGGAATCGGTCCTATACTAATTAAAGGTTTCATTTACCTTCCTCATTTCTTAAACGCCCAGTTAAACTACTAATATATTAAGAATCTCATATTTTACTCAATAAAAATTATATAAAGACAATATGTGAATATATTAGGATTCCTTTTTAACAATTGATTTTAATTCATCTAATTCACTTCTTAATTTTTCATTTTCTATTTCAAGATTCTCCACCTTTAGATCAAAATTCTTTGAATGGTGATCGTCATGATTAGTATGATTTGTCCCGTGCTTATGTCCATGCCCGTGTCCATGCCCAAACATCATAAATATCATCATTAATGGACATGCTAATAAAAGCAAATAGTATAACCATTCCATATTTCTCACTCCTAAATTAATAATTTGTCTCAAGAAATTTTGAAACAACTTTTTATAATTATTTCCTTAATTTTCGAGAATTTCCTAAATCACTTTTAGTCTCCTTTCAATTTTACTTACTTAACATCTCAAATAAATTTGCAGATTTAGATGATAAAATTTGTACAATTAATGAAAAATATTTGCGTTGTTAAAGATAAGTAAATAAAAAATGCTTGAATCATATTTTTGATCCAAGCATTCTACTGTTTTAATATAAATATTATGAACTTTTTATTAGTAAAAATTTCTTATTTTATCAGTAATTTAGTTATCACTTAAATGTTTTATAGTCACTACTGACACTAGATACATAATTTTTGACTCTCAAAACTTAATTTATAAGTTGTATAGGAATAAATACTACAACAACTGCATTGATGTTATACAAGTATTGTCACCATCAAATGTAGAAATTTCTGACTTTGCTACTTTTCCATTATATTCAATTTTCACTTGATATTTTTTGTCCCGTGGTAACCACAAATCAATAAATCCATTTTCAAATGATGTCATTGTTTCATCAACTACTACATTACCATCTTCGTCCTGAATAAATACATCAAAATCTTTTTCCACTAATTCCCCTTGGCAACCTGTTAAGCTATGATTTGTACAGGGATGTGTTCTGTTAACAAAGGGTGCAATTGAGACAAAAAATTCATCTTTTGGTAAGTCATAAGTAGTCTTGTTATTTTCACTATCAGTTACAATGAGTTCGTTTGATGTAATTGAAGCAGATACATCATTATAACTACCAACACTATAATCGTGAACCATTCCCTTGATATCCTGTACTTCTTCATTTGCAACACCATTATTACAGGCTGCTAATATAAAGGCAAACGATAACCCAACCAAGCCTACTAAACCTTTTTTCATCTAAATCACCCCCACTTTATTTGTATTCCGAAAATTTTGTCTTAGGGTATTTTACCATAGAAATTGATTTAAGTGAATTTAGTAATTTAAAACTGTTATTTAGGGCAATAGCGTTGTACGGACGAAAAAAAGGCCTAATATAACGCATAAAAATTTTGGATATTATAGGCACTTCAGTTGTATTTCTTGTTATGTTTAAGCACCTGTTGATGTAGATGCAACTGATTTACTAATTTAGGCGAAAGGGTGGATTAATCATTCCTTCCGCCCTTAATGGCATAGAAACAGCAACACCTTCTGGAAAGTTTTGAATACCTATTCCCAATGCTAAAGTTAAGGCACCGACTAAAGATGCTTCAGTTCCCCCATTTGCAAGTGCGCCGAAAGTAATTCCCACAGCTAAACCTTCAGGGATATTATGAAGGGTAATGGCTAGGACTAACAATGTACTTCTTTTTCTTTCTTTTGGATAAAATCCTTCCGCTTCGCTAATAGGGGTATTGGGATGAAGATGAGGTAAAATTTTATCAATTCCCCATAAAAAAATCCCCCCTAATAAAAATCCAAATGCTGCTGGAAACCAATTTCCTATGGAGTTGTCCTCAGACATTTCAATAGCTGGAGCAAGTAAGGACCAAAAGCTGGCAGCAATCATCACACCTCCAGCAAATCCTAACATACTATCTAATAATCGTTTGTTTATTGTTTTTGTTGCAAATACAAGTGATGCACCTAATGCAGTCATTCCCCATGTAAATAATGTAGCTATAAATGCCTGTATTATTGGATTTAATTATTGGATTTAATTTTTGAAAAAAATCAACTAAATCAATCATAAAAGAGGACTCCTTTTAATAATTTTACATAAATTAAATTTAACCCAAAATGTTTACCATAGGAAACATTTTAATTCTTATCAAAATGACAGCCAATCATTTAAATCCCATTATTACAATACTTATTGTTGGAAGAAAACGCGCCATTTAGCAAGTTGTATTATGACTACGCCCTACACAAAGGAAACTTCTAATAGTTTATTCGCTTTAGTATCAATTTATTTAAGGTCATACAATTTTAAGCCTGATTCAAAAAATATATTGCACATAACAATTTTGTCTGATTAAAAAAACAACCTCTTTTCGAATAAAGAGGTTGTTCATATATTAGAAGTGTAAAAACTACATTATATTACCGTTGAAAAGTCATCTTCGAAACAAATATTGATATATAAATCCCAAGCAAACTTGGGAATAATTCAATTACATTATTGATATTAATATTTTGTTAATATTCCCATCTAAAATCGGGTATATAATCAGGGTATAACTCATTGCGGAAAGTTTTTGCACCCATATCCCAGCAAACAGCTAAATGGGTCGGGCGAAAACGGTTAACCGCCGTAAACATATGTTTTAAAAAGCCGCTTACGCCGTTTGTCGGAATACCTGAGTCATTAAACATAAATTGACCGGATGGACTTGTTGCATAAAAAGCCCGGAACAAAAGAGCCATCCCATCGATTAACATTAATTTCGATTGTTTATTGTTCAATCATGTCACCTCAAACGTTATCTATAAGAAATTTCAAACCTCAAAAACTAACTTTGATTCACAGATAATAATTCTACCTCATTTAAACGATTTTTTAAATGGCCAATATCGATTTTATCATCCAAAATCGACAACCAACCTTCATATTGTTCCGCTATCTCACTGCGTATTTGTTCAATCATTTCGGCAAATTGCTGTTCCAAAATGGCAGTAAAATGGGTGGAAAGAGCCGCTTCATTTTTTGCTAAGTTTGCTTTCATCTGTTCCTGCAAAATGGCTTGAATCATTTCAGCCATCTGTTTTTTCTCATTCTTTTCAAAAAATGTCCGTGTATTTTTGAACCCGGCTAAAGCTTTGGTAAAAAGATCAAGAGGAAGATCTTTTAATTCGTTTTGAAAAACAACGGTTTCGACTCGATCTGGCTCATATAACGAAAAAGAAAGATTCCCATTTATTTTTAGTAATTGTTGTAAAAGCTTTTCATATATTTCTTTTAGTTTCAATGATAAAAAGTTTTCCAACCGCAATGAAGTAGCCCTTAACTCCTGTGCCAAGTCAAAACCAACCAAATGAAGTAATTCTTTCATTGCTTGATGTAAAGCTTTTTTCGCCTCATGACCGCTTCCTTTTATTGTAGCCGGATTAAACGCCTCTTTGAAAAAGTCGTTGAATCGATAATTCGTCCGTTGATAAATATAATAAATGAGTTCTTTTAATTCCTCGTTTACTTGTTCCTTTAAAATGGAGGAGGTGTACGTACGAATTGATTGTTCAGCTGTCTCTTTTTCAGACCTTAATGTTTCTCTTTTTTCTTCTTTCATCTGTTCATCTGTACTTGCTGTTTCAATAAGGTGTTTCAACCGATCCACCGCATGTTCCCATTCCGATTGACCCGCTTGCAAAGTGATTTGTCCTAAATCATTCGTAATAAATTGATAAAAATCTTGTTCGAACAGCGGGAAACGGGAACCATGTTTTTCACCGGTCTGTTTTTCTTTTAAAGCATTTTGACTGGAAACGGGATAAATTTTCGCATTTCGAATGCCATAAGTTAACAATTGCTGTTCTACATATGAAAGAACATCTTGCAGTTCCTCCTCTGTGTTGGCAAGATCAATGGCGTTTACGATAAAAAACATTTTATCAAGGGCAAATTGATCCTTTACTCTGCCAAGTTGTATCAAGAATTCGCGATCTGCTTTCGAAAATGCATGATTGTAATAAGTAACAAAAACAATCGCGTCCGCTTTCTTGATATAATCAAAAGCAACATCCGTGTGTCGTGCATTAATCGAGTCGGCTCCCGGTGTATCTACAAAAGCTATCCCCTCATTCGTTGCCTCTGATTCATAATAAAAATCAATTGCTTCAACAAAACAGGATCGTTCTTCCAAAGCCACAAATTGTTGAAATTCTTCAAGACCAACCGTTACCTTTTCCCCTAATTGATGTTTAAAAACCGGATATCCTTTGGCAAAAGCAGTCAAAAAAGAAATTTGTGTTTGAAATGATTGTGTCCTATCAATTCGTTGGATGATTTTCCCAACAATCGATACAGCTTCTTCCAAATTTTTTGCATCAATGTCAAATTTTTCCAATGCTTCATTTACATCCGCCAACATTTGCTCTTCCCTTTTTAACGTAACAACACCGGTTTTTGTCGGGTGTTCGTCATTTGCCGGCAGGATTCGATTTATTGCGGCGGTAGTCGGATTCGGCGAGACCGGTAATATTTTCTCCCCAACAAGCGCATTGGCAAAAGATGATTTACCGGCACTGAAAGCACCGAATAAAGCAACGGTAAATTGCTTTTGATTCAACCGATTAGCCCTTTCAATCAACTGCTTGCGAATTTTGTCCATATTGGGAATATCTGTCAACAATTCCGCTGTTCTTTCCAATTTCTGAATGATTTTTTGTTGTTCAAGATGAAAAGCAAAAGATTGTCCGGTACTTGCTTTTTTAACAGTTTTCGTCTGATCATTTTGTGGTTCTTTATTTTCCTTATTCACTTCCAAAGGTTCCTCAACAATCCCATTCACTTGTGACTCGGTATAAACAATAGTTTGGATTTCCTCAATAGTATGACGGTCCAATTGAGTATTTTCACGGTTCATAATCGTCAATAACTGATCTTTTACAAATTTATATTCTTTATCCATTTGATCCAGTTCATTTTTAGCTGATAATAAATGTTGTAGTTCCTGATGTTTTCGTTTTATCCCGTCCAGTTCGGTTTCAAGTGTTTCTAACAATACCGTTTCAATTTTTGCCAAAAGATTATGACTGATTGAGATAACATATTTCTTTAGATTATCGGCTACTTCATTGGTAAAATGTAAAACGGATTCCCCGGTCACAAGAGCACCCGGTTTGACGGCATTTTCAATATGTTCATTTTTAACAGGAATTGTCAGTTTTTGAACTTGACTTTCAATCTCGAATGGTTGAATATTGTACTGTTTTAAAGTCGACAGGAACAGTTTTTTCAAATGAACACTAAGTTGAGTATCAACCGTTTTTTGTAGTGCCTGATAAAAAAAGTCGAATCTTGCCTTTCTCACTTCTTCCGTTTTTTTCTTGGAAAAGAACAGTCCGACTTTAAAATCTTTTTGTACCGATTCTAAATATTCTTTGGCCAATTCACGGGTTTCTGCCGGCATTAAATAGGCATTTTTTAACATTTCCTGGATATCTGCAATCATTTGATCCCGGAAATTTTGTAACCCGGATTCTTTTATCTCTATTTCTTCTTGCAACTGTTTTAAATCGGCCTCCAGATGGTTTTGTTCTTCAACAGTTATGGACGATAGATTTTGTTCGAGCTCGTTCCTTCTCATTTCTTGATCTTCTGAAACCTTGCGCAAATGTTCTTCCATGACTAGCCTGAGCGATCCTTCCAATGGTACCGGCTCTTTTTTCGCAAAGATATGTCTAAGTTCCTCAACCATGCTAGTTAATTCATTGTGTGGATGATCAATTTCTTTCAAACTAGTATAAAAAATTTTTACCGGTTGAATATCCCATGCAAGGAAAGCATCCGCTATTGATTTTTGATACGTGTCAAAACTCAACTCATTGGCTTGATGTTTATCAATCATATTGATGACCAAATAAACTTCTTTGCCATGATTTGCCATTTCTTTCGCAAAAAGAAAATTTTCTTCTGCCATAACATGGTTATAGTCCATTACATAAAACAATGCGTCCGCCAAATGAAGAGCTCCCTCGGTTGCCAAACGATGAGCATCATCCGTAGAGTCAATACCCGGAGTATCCATAATCACCGCACCCTTTGGTAAAAATTTTGACGGATATGCAATTTCTACCCTTTTAATCGACTCACCATTTTTAAAATACTGTTTAAAGTGGCCAAAGGAATCGGTTGGCTTGTATTCCCGGACAGCCCCGTCTTTATAAAAAATTTTAAAAGATATATTATCGCTGGCTTTCAGTTTTACCAAATTGGCACTTGTCGGGATCGGGCTGGCTGCAAGAATATCCGCCCCGATTAACCAATTGATCATGCTTGATTTCCCGGCTGAAAAATGACCACAAAAAGCAATTATTTTTTCGCCATCCATTACTTTGGCAAGTAAATCCCTTATTTTATCCGCTGCTTGAAGATCGCCGTTTTTTGTGTAAAACTGATGCAATTCAAATAATCGGTTAATTGAACAAATGTCCCCTTTTGTGAAATCAAGTGTTGATACGTGCATTTTGCTACCCCTTTGTAAGATTGATTATGATAATCCTATTCTAAATGGTTTTTGCCGATTTTCCCACTAATAAGGCAAATTTTTATCATGTTAACAGGTTAAAAGTTTTGCCGGAATAAGAAGCCGCATAATCATTTTGAGAATGTACTACAGTCTCAGCAAATAATTAATTACAAAAACGGCTGAAGGAATCAAACTCCATTGGGCTTTAAATCTCTTTGTTAAAGACGGTAAGAAATTGGATAGTGACGATTACTTCGTAGTTGGTGTTTTTGCGGTTTTTTGTACAATTTATTTATAAAGGGTCCCTGCATGGAAGGACCCTTTTGCTGATGTAACACTTATGATACCTTTTGTTGTTTTTGCAAAAGATATTTTGATTGACCGATTTTCAAAACATTAAACACAAGATTAAGCAAAACCGCAGTCAAACTTCCAAGAACAATGCCACTATCCGTTAAAATACGTAAACTGGCCGGTAAATTACCGAACATTTCCGGAACAACCGTAACCCCTAAGCCTAACCCTACTGAACAGGCAACGATCAGAAGATTTTCTTGCGATGAAAAATCGACTTGACCTAACATTTTAATACCTGAAGCAATAACCATTCCGAACATTGCCACCATTGCTCCGCCAAGAACGGAAGATGGTATGATGGTGGTGAATGCGCCAATTTTTGGAACGAGACCTAAAAGAACTAACATTCCTGCAGCTGTATAAATAATATTTTTGCTTTTCACTCCGGACAATTGAAGCAAACCGACATTTTGGGAGAAAGTTGTATATGGAAACGCATTGAATAGCCCGCCTAAGACAATGGCTATCCCTTCTGAACGATACCCTCTCGCAATATCATGTTCATTGATTTTTTTTTCGCAAATATCACTAAGAGCAAAATAAACACCGGTTGATTCGACTAAACTAACAATGGCAACAAGTGTCATCGTCACAATCGGCATGATGTGGAACTCAGGTGTTTCAATAAAAAAGAGTTTCGGTAAATGAAACCATGACGCCTCTTTTACCGCCGAAAAATCAACCATGCCCATGAAAGAAGCAGCTAAAGTTCCTGCTAAAATACCAAGCAAAATCGCTATTGAACGAATAAAACCGTTAAAAAATCGAAAAATGGCAAGGATAAACAGCAATGTGCCAAAACCTAGCAGCACATTTTCCACTGCTCCGAAATTACTGCTACCCTGACCGCCTGCCAAATTGTTCATCGCAACCGGAATTAACGTTACCCCAATAACCGTAACAACCGATCCCGTAACAACCGGCGGGAAAAATTTTACGAGCTTACTGAAATATTTGGCAATGACGACAACGATGAGTCCACTGGCAATAATTGCACCGTAAATTGAGCCAACACTATATTGATTTCCAATCGCAATAATCGGTCCGACAGCTGTGAATGTACAGCCAAGAACAACCGGTAAGCCGATGCCAAAAAATTTATTTTGATACACTTGTAAAAAAGTAGCAATGCCGCACATCATAATGTCAATGGAAACAAGGTAGGTTAATTGTTCACCGGTTAAACCGATGCCTGCTCCAACAATTAACGGGACAATGACTGCCCCTGCGTACATCGCTAAAACATGCTGAATTCCTAAAGATACGATTTTTGATTTTGACAAGTTCATTGTTTAACCTCCTCATGAACAAAATGAACCCTTCCATTTTCCAATGACAAAATTTGTGCCAACGATTCAACGCGAATGCCATTTTTACGTAATTGATCTCCACCATTTTGAAAAGTTTTTTCAATGACAATACCAAGTCCGACTAAACTTGCCTCCGCCTGATTCACAATGTCTATTAAAGCCAGTGCCGCTTGTCCGTTAGCTAAAAAATCATCAATGACCAAAACACGGTCATTTGTATTCAATAATTTTTTCGAAACGGATACTTCGGTTTTTTCCTGTTTCGTAAATGAATAAACTTCTGAATGATATAAGTCATCAACCATCGTTAAAGATTTTTTCTTCCTCGCAAACAATACCGGCGTCTGCAGGATCAGACCGGTCATCACCGCCGGGGCAATCCCCGATGACTCCAATGTTAAGATTTTCGTAATTTGGTCATTTTTAAACCGTTCGGCAAACTCTTTACCGATTGACAACATGAGTTCCGGATCAATTTGATGATTTAAAAATCTATCAACTTTTAAGACAGAGTCAGAAAGGACATTTCCTTCTAGCATGATTTTCTCTTCTAACAGTTTCATAGATGCACTTCTTCCTTTCATTTTGTAAAATAAAAACCCAAAAGTATTGCTCACAGATCATGAATGAGCAAAACTTTTGGGTAATATACAGGATGTAAAGACAATAAACCTAATAAACCTGTACAAACGCAAACAATTGCTCACCCATAGTCAGATTATTTACGGTAATCTGGTAGAAACTTGCGGGCCGTATCCCCGCGATTATATGAGTGAATCGCTGTAAAATTAATTCCATTATAGCACAGATGAAATAGGAATCAACAAAAATAGTAAATCAGAAATATTTCAATATTGGCAATTACAACATTTGTGACAAAATCCCGATAATCGATCCTAATACAGCACCTATGACCGGAATAGCCACATACATCAATTTTTTTCGAAAATACCGCTTTCTTGCCATTTCTTCGGGTGTCATCCAGTTATTCATTTATATTTTTTTCCTCCAAAATAGTATCAATAGACTAATTATAACGATTTCATATTTTCAAATACATATGAAAAAATACCTATATTTTTTACAAAATGTTAACAAATTGGCGACATTTACGATGAACTATGTAATCATGATGACATAATGACGATATATATTATAAAATATAGAAAATGGCGAAAGGAACTTATTGATGGAAACATTCGTAGCACGACAACCAATCTATGATATCGAACATAAAATTTACGGATATGAATTATTATTTCGTAAATCTATCGACAGTCATTCGGCAGGGTCCAATGATGATTCGGCAACCGCGGACGTTTTGGTCAACAGTTTTCTTAATTTCGACCTGGGTGAATTGACAAACCATACTTATTGCTTTATCAATTTCACAGAAAATTTATTGCTGAACGGTACACCGGAAAATTTTCCCCCTTCCAAACTTGTAATCGAAATTCTGGAAACCGTTTATCCAACTGAAGAAATTATCTCTGCCTGCCAAAAATACAAGGCCTTAGGGTATAAAATTGCTCTTGATGATTATCAATTAAATATTCAGGATGAAAATTCATTAAAAATATTACCATTTGTTGATTTGATTAAAGTTGATTTTCGAACCACCGGAAAAGAAATGCGGAAACAAATGCTCAAATTAAAAAACTTTTTCTCTATTCAATTTTTGGCTGAAAAGGTAGAAACAAAAGAAGAATATCTCGAAGCATGTGCGGAAGGTTTTGATTATTTCCAAGGTTATTTTTTTCAGAAACCTGTCGTTCTTTCTCAAAAGGATATTCCAACATTCTTTCATAATTATATGCTACTAATCGAAGAAACAAGAAAGCCTGAACCGAATATTGATTATTTGTCAAAAATTATTGAAAGCGATCTCTCTTTTTCTTTTAAACTTTTAAAATTAATTAATAATCATTATCGACGCAATTTTAAAATTGAGTCGATTAAGCAGGCCATCATGATTTTAGGATTAAAAGAATTCAGACGATGGCTATATATATTATCGATTCGAGATGCTTCGAGACAACAAGATCCAATCATTGAAAATTTAATTCAAAATAGCTTGGTACGGGGAAAGTTTTGTGAGACTCTCGCCAAAAAGATGAAAATTCAAGGAGAGCCGGCGAGTTATTTTTTAACAGGAATGTTTTCTTTAATAGACGAAATTCTCCAAACACCAATGACCACCCTTGTAAAAACTTTACCATTGAAAGATGATATTATTGATGCGCTATTAGGAAAAGAAAATCAGTTTCAATTAGTATTAGCATTGATTATTGCTATTGAGCAGACAAATTGGGATCAGATTGGGCAGTTGGCTGAAAAAATTAATGTGGCTTATGATACGATTACAGAAAGCTATTTAGAAGCAATAAAGTGGAGTAATCAATTTTTTTCAGAAGAAGGGGCCTAAGGTTCATCTGAACAAGTTGCGTGTTTCAAGGGTGAAGGGCGAGATTCACCGGTTCAAACTTATGAAGTCGTACCTTTTACTAGAGTTTTCAAGGGTGAAAGGGGTCATAATCCCCTGACCCCTAAAATTCATAAATTTTCTTATATTTTTCTGTCAAATAGTTGAGCAGATATTTCGGATTCGGTCCTTCACCTGTTACATCCTGCAAAATCTCTAACGGTTTTTTTGTTTTTCCAAATTGATGGATGTTTTGGTTAAACCATTCTTTAATTTTATCAAGCTTTCCGGCTGCCAGCAGTTCATCAAAATTTGGTAAATCTTTTAATAACGCATGTTTGAATTGAGCAGCGTATATAAACCCGAGTGCATATGAAGGAAAATAACCGAAACTCCCCCCGGCCCAATGGACATCTTGTAAGACACCGACACCATCATGTTCCGGTTCAATACCCAAATATTCCTTATATTTTTCATTCCATATTTTCGGTAAATCCTTTACTTCAATCGTATCATTAAACAGTGCCTTTTCTATTTCATAACGAATGATAATATGTAACGGATAGGTGACTTCATCTGCTTCAATTCGAATCAATGACGGTTTTACTTCATTAATGGCTCGGTAAAAATCAAGCAATGGAACATCGTCGAATTGTCCCGGTGAATAGGATTTTAACAGATCATAATTTTTCTTCCAAAACGATAGATTCCTTCCAACAAAAATTTCATTAAATAATGATTGAGATTCATGAATCCCCATCGATGTCCCTTCAGCAAGCGTCGTTCCGGCCAAATCTTTTGAAATGTTTTGTTCGTATAATGCGTGCCCGCCTTCATGGATAGTACCAAAAATGGCGACACGGAAATCATTTTCTACATATTTCGTTGTCACCCGAGCATCGCCGATATTTAATGTAATTTGAAAAGGGTGTACCGTTTCATCTAAGCGCCCGGCGTCAAAATCATAGCCCATTTGTTTTAAAATTTCGATGCTGAAATCACGTTGACGATCCTTTGGAAAACGGTTATAGATAAATGATGTATCAAAAGTTTTCCCGGAGCTTTGAATTTGTTGCAAAAGATTTCGAATTCCATCGCGAACATTTTCAAAAACTTCATCTAATATATCGACTGTCATATCCGGCTCATACATGTCCAATAACGTATTGTACTTATTTCCTTCATAACCCCAATAGTCGATAAATCGTTTCGTTGTGTCCACTAATTGTTCTAAATATGGACGAAATAACTCGAAGTCTTTCTTTTCTTTTGCCTCTTCCCAAACCGACTCCGCTTTTGTTTGTAAAGTTACATATGTTTGATACTCGTCAAGCGGGATTTTTTTCATGCGATCATATGTTTTTTTACAATCTAAAGCAGTTTTTAATGCAATTTCAGAGACTGCCGGTTCTCCTTCTTCAATTAATGCTGTTAAGTAGCCATTCATTTCCTCTGAAGTTTGCATTTGATATATTTCTGAGGAGAGAATGCCGATCACCTCGGAGCGACCGTCTACACTTTTTTTCGGTGCTCCGGTCCGTAAATCCCAGTACATAACACTTATTGCCTCTTGATACGCCGTAATTTTCTTCACATAATTTAAAAATTTCTCTTCTATTAATTTAACATTTTCATTTGTCATAGCCTTCCCCCCAATGATAGTATGTTTATATTTTAACATAAGTTTACGAAATATTAACCTTTTTTGATAAGAAAAGCGCAGAGCGCCCGCTTAGCGACGTACAAACTGGAGCGCCCCGCAATGAGATAAAGGAAACACGGCGAGGGACGAGCCGATGTTGACTTATCGTAGTGGAGGGGAGTGAAGTTTGCTAGTCGCTGGCGCTCGTAGCTAGACAATAAAACTAATCCCAAGTTAATTGCTTGTATTTTTATACTTTCTTATACTACAAAAAAGGAAATTATTCCCTTTTAGCAAAATTGCATGAAATTTTCAGCCAGTTTTCCTTCCTCTCCGTTTCAGTAAAATAAAAGGCAATCGAATTTGATTGCTTTTTATTTACGCATTTGTGTATTTATCGGTGTTGTCAGTGAATATTGCATAGCTAGTTGTAAATTTTGTTCCGCTTCTTTAATCGTATCTAATGCTTCGTTCGAAATATTTTCTGATTGCAATTGCTGATACGTAGCTTCCAGCGCTTTTGATATTTTTGCAAAATCAAGATTCCACTTATCCATCGTCCATCCCTTTCCGATAACCATTGATAATACTATTATAGACGGTGGCAGGGAAAATATTCCTTGATTGAAAAATCGATTTTTATCATCATACACGTTTTTTGGGGCCAAAATATTGATAATAATCCGTTTTAATAAACCCGTTAAATAATTTCCGCTTTTTAGTCGCTTTTTTTCCAAATAACTCTTCAAAATCTTCGTTTGATGTAATCAAATAAATCGACCACGTGTCAAGCATTTGTAAAGTTGCACCAAGTTCCCGGTATAACTTTTCGACTTTTTCTTTTTCGCCTATACGTTCTCCGTAGGGCGGATTGCTGACAATTACACCGTATTCAAGATCGGTACGGAAATCAGTCGCTTGCATTTGTTTAAACTGGATGAGGTCCCCGAGTCCGGCTTCCATGGCATTTGCTTTTGACATATCTACCATTTTATGATCGATATCCGATCCGAAAATTTGTAACGGCCGATTATATTCTGCCAAGTCTTCCGCTTCCGTTCTTGCTTCATCCCAAACCTTCGAATTGAACCAATGCCATGTTTCACTTATAAAATCCCGATTGAAACCGGGTGCAATGTTTTGTCCGATTAATGCCGCTTCAATCGGGATAGTACCTGAACCGCAAAAAAGATCGACAAACGGCCGATCCGCTGTCCAGTTTGTTAACAGAATTAATGCCGCTGCCAACGTTTCTTTTAATGGAGCCTCACCTTGATATGCCCGATATCCCCGTTTATGTAATCCTGACCCGCTTGTATCAATCGTAATCGTTACGATGTCTTTTAAAATAGAAACTTCCACAGGTACTTTCGGTCCTTTTTCCTGAAACCAGGTGATCTGTTTATATTTTATTTTTAATCGATCTACGATGGCTTTTTTAACAATGGCTTGACAGTCCGGAACACTGTGCAAAGTAGATTTTACTGATTTCCCCGAGACTGGAAACGCACTGTCCACATTGATAAATTGTTCCCACGGGAGATTTTTTGTTCCCTCAAACAGTTGTTCAAATGTTGTTGCTTTAAATTCACCAACGATAATTTTTACCCGGTCTGCCGTACGAAGCCAAAGATTACTTTTGGCAATCGCATATTCGTCACCCATATATGTAATTTTTCCGTTATCGACTTGACATTCATAACCGAGATTTCTCACTTCTTTTGCGACAATCGCTTCAATCCCCATTGGAGATGTGGCAAGAATTTTTAATTTGTTCATGTCATCACCTTTACTATTATTAACACAATTCAAAACAAAAATGCTCCCTTTCAAAATGAAAAGAGAGCATTTTGTCCGTTTTAGCCGTTAATAACGTTCTGTAAGCCATGTTCTGTACCATCGTACTGCTTACGATTGAAAAATCTCGTACTCCGGTGGTAATCATCTATCTGCAAGAGCTTGTCTCTTGCCTCTCTCTTGAGTTGAATTCCTCAGAGAAAGTTCCCCTACCATTATTTGGGTTTCTCGCTCGCGGGGTTTACCTCGTTCCACCCTTGTCATTTCTTCCAAGGCTACGTCACTGTGGCACTTTCAAGGTAATAGAGCCATATCCGAAGACTTAGGCTCGTTCCCTGCCGTCAGCCCAGTCGAAACCAGGCTGCCCTAGCTTATTGTTTCGCTAGGCACGAACACTACGGGCATCTCAGCACCGTGCGAGCATGGACTTTCCTCAGCATAATTGCCGCGATTACCCGAACGTTATTAACATGACACGTATATATTATAAAAGAACTTTTTCTAAAATACAACTGGTATTTTTTTCTGTCACTGTGACTGATAAGCAAGATAAATTTTCGATAACTGTTAAAAACCGTTGTGTCTGAAAAGTGGTCCTTTATCTATATACCAACTTACTTGATTGGAATTACCAGTCTTTATCATTATATAATTTATTCCCAAAGACATGTTTTTCCAAATTGCTCAATCTTTTTAAAATATCAAAATTCGTTGCACCGGTTGTTTGTACGGGCTGTCTTCGCGCTTCTTCCAATTGTTTTTTTAGTTTTTGATTTTCGAATACAAGTGTTTCAATCTCTTTATTGAAATTTTCATAATCCTTTATAATGATATCCAGAAATTTATCAACTTCCTCTTGATTATATCCACGCATACTCGTTTTAAATTCTTTTTCTAAAATATCCTTAGGTGTTAATTGAATATTGTTTGCTATCAAAGTTTTTCACCTCGATCATGCTCATCATTAATCTTATTTTTTCAAAAATGCATTCCTTTGTCAATTCTTGCTTGTTGTTTGTTTCAATCGTCTAACGTATTTATGTAATCATTGATATACCTTATTATATAATAAAATGGAAGAAAAGGGTCTAAAGAACTATTATGGGGGGCCGATATTTTTCATCAGCCCCATATTTCTCATTTACGTTTAAAAACCAAATGGTCTTCTTGGCGGCGGACAACAGCAATTCAAATGCTGATGGCATACTTCATTTACCACTGAATGGGTATGCGGGCAATAATGTTGGTGCTGAAACATATGCTGGTTGACAGTGGTCGTATGTGAAGGATGAACATGCGGTACGATATGTGTAAATTGGTTTGTATTTACAAATTGTTGCGTTGGATGTACCACCGGCGGCAATACATTGGGTGGAAATGCAGGCATACATATACTCCCCTTTCTGCTGGTTTATTTCCTTATACATTAATAACCTATGTCAAAACAGGGGAACATGTACTAATGAAAATACCTATTTTTCAACTTTGAAACCATCGTCATCAATACCAGAACAATACCTTCATAATTACGTCTCGAAAAACCGTAAAAAAGAACATCGTTGAAATAACAATTGTAAAGAATAAAAATAAAACTGTGCGATGCATGGCATTCCCTTTCTTTCAAAAAATATGATGATAACCCAGAACTAATTTTAATTCCAGCCAAGCTTTTCATCAATATTTTTTTACTGGAAAATATGCATCCACTTTTCAGCAACCAATAAGGCTAGGTGAAAAATTTTACGAAGCCGGTATAAACAAATCCAATTTTTTGGACGTGAACCGTCATGACCATGTTCAATTTAATTTGATTTTTCTCTTCTTATTTTTCCTTCCAAACGAAGAATTCTTTTTTCTAATTCTTCCTTTAAATGATTATTTTTATAATCCAAGAGCTGAGTTGATTCATACTCTTCTAATGCCAATATGCTTAATTGTAATGCCTTTTCAAAATCCTTATTCACATGCTCATGAACTTTTGCCAGCTCGATGCAAGCATTTATTTTCTCTATTCCGTTGCCCAGTTCAATGATTTCTTGCCAAATCGCTTCTGCCATATCTCGCTTCTTCTGTTTTTTATATTGAATGGCAAGATCATACATGCCCTTCCATTTTTCTCTCCCTCGTAAACTTGTTATCGCCTCTTCATATACTTGAATGGCCGCATCCCTTTCATTCAAAGCAGAATACCATTTACCGACGGTTAATTTTTCCCTATTTGTTTGATTCACATCAAGTCCTAATAATTGACAGGAAATATGCGTATATAAAATGATTAGGGATAGTACATCTTCCTCATTATGCTCCATCACCTTAACAATTCCGTCCAGTTGATTGGATTGAAGAAAATCAAAATAAATGATGGGCGCTAAATATCCCGGAACATCTTCTTCCCTTTCGATTCCCAAAACCTCTTTCTCAACGATTGTGAGTTTCACGGATTCTAATTCATCTTTCCATAGTCTCCTTGATGCATGCAGCAAATCAAAATGACCAAATGCCGGAAGCTTCGGTACATGTTCTCTGATCAATGTGTGTCTTGTTTTCACTTGCGGCCAATCAAATGCTTTTCCATTATACGTAACAAGGGTGGTATAATCAACTGATTTCAAAAAACTGTGATAAAGCGGAATTTCACCCCCGGGTTCAGGCAATAAATGTTGTTTCACTACGACCTCATCATCATCAATGAAAGCATAACCTAATAAAAAGATCGTATTACCTGCTCCACCACCGAGTCCTGTCGTTTCCGTGTCAAAGAAAAACAAATCTGTTGGACGGTACCCTTTTGCGGATAAAGGGTGGAGAAGAGAATGATTTTGCCAAGCATTGACGACATTAAGATAATCAAAAAATGTATATTTCCCCCTTTGTGTTTCAAGAGGATAGCGGACTTCACGAATAAGGCAATATTGATCATCTAATATATATGGAGCAACCCCGAAATTATGCCATTTTTCCAAGTTTGGTATGTTGATAAGTTCTTGTTTTGCTTCCGGTTGCGATTCTTGTTTCTTCGTTCCGGTTGGTAAGTACGACTGATAAACTGCTAACTTGTTTTTTAACTTCATTTAAGCACCCCATTTAAGAAAGCATTCAAAAGGGTAATTGCATCTATTTTGCCGTTTTGTGAAGTACCGTCCGTCCCAATACAAGAAGGACAACCATTCTCACACGGGCAATTTTTTATCATTTTCCTCGCTTCCAGCAAAATATCCGTTATTTTATCGTAAATTTGATCGCTCAGGCCCACTCCACCCGGATAACGGTCATATAAAAAGATCGTTGGTTTTTCATTATGACTCGATTTCAATTGCGGTGTCACATACACATCGCTCGGATCACACATCACATACATCGGCACCATATTTTTTAAAAGATGTGCCATACCGATCAACCCTTGCTCCAGGCGATCTTTATGCCAATTCGGCTCATCCTTTAATGAAATCCATGCCGAAGTTGTATGCAATATTTGTTCCGGTAAATGAATCGGACCGGAACCGATATTTTCATGAGTTTCAAATTTAATCTTTTTAAAAATTGTCGCCATCGCTTGTACAGCCACGTCCCCATATTGAATTTGCGCGACATCCGTTTCTCTTTCCTTATCAACCTCTAAAACTTTCAAATCAACAGCCAAGTTTGCATCTGTATAATAATCCGTTTGCACTTCACGTACAAATGCCTTTTTTTCCTCCCAGTCTAATTTTTCTACCTGATATTGAACTCCTTGATGCATGTAAATTGCCTCATCATGGAGAAGCGTTAAAGCGCTGAAAGTATCCATTTCTCCGATCACTTGTACATGGGCAATGTCGGTTTGGTCAATAATGACTACATTTTCCTGTGAAGCGGAACGAAGACTGATATTATGCGCCGGAAATGAATCGCTCATCCAATGATATTTATTCCCGCTAAAAACAAGAATTTTTTGATCAAGCAGGTAATCGAGTACATCCTCCACATCAATCCCGCCAAACGTTTCTCCTTTTTTAAACGGTAATTCGAAAGCTGCACATTTTACATGATCAACAAGAATGATTAAATTATCCGGGTTGATTCGGGCAACTTCCGGTGACTGTTTGAAAAAATATTCCGGATGATTGATAATGTATTGGTCTAGTGGGGCTGAACTGGCGACATACAAAATTAGCGCCTCTCCATGTCTTCTCCCGGCTCGTCCGGCTTGTTGCCAGGCGCTCGCAATCGTACCGGGATAACCGGTCATTATACATACTTGTAATTGTCCGATATCAACGCCCAACTCCAACGCATTCGTGCTGACCACACCATAAATATCCCCATTTCTCAGCCCTTTTTCGATTTCTCTTCGCTCTGTCGGTAAATAACCGCCCCGGTACCCACGTATTCCCTTTGGTCCAATCTTATCTTTAATCAACTCTTGTAAATACGTTAAAATAATTTCCACTCGAACCCTGCTTTTCGCAAAAATAATTGTTTGAATTTTATTTTTCAGAAACTCCCCGGCGAGCTTCCGAACTTCCAAAGTTGCACTTCTCCGGATATTTAATTGTTTATTTACAATCGGCGGATTATAAAAGACAAAATGCTTTCTTCCGCTCGGGGCACCGTTTTGATCAATTAACTGCATGGTTTTACCTGTTAAAGCTTCGGCCAGTTCCTTTGGATTGGCAATGGTCGCTGAAGTACAAATAAACACCGGATCACTTCCGTAAAAACGGCAAATCCGTTTTAATCGACGAATAACATTTGCTGTATGGCTTCCGAATACACCACGGTAAATATGTAATTCATCAACGATAATAAATTTTAAGTTTTCGAACAGAGAGACCCACTTTGTATGATGCGGCAAAATTCCGGAATGAAGCATATCCGGGTTAGTTATTACGATATGGCCAGCTTTGCGAATTTTTTGCCGGATATGCGCCGGTGTGTCCCCGTCATATGTATAACTATTAATTTCGATTCCCGCTTCATCAATCAATTCATTTAATTCACTTTTTTGATCATAGCTGAGTGCCTTCGTTGGAAACATATATAACGCTCTTGCTTCAACGTTCTCTAAAATCGTTTGCAGAACCGGAAGATTATAACAAAGTGTTTTCCCGCTCGCCGTCGGGGTTACGGCAGTAAAATCCATTCCTTTCATACCATAATCAAAAGCTTCCCGTTGATGACTGTATAAAGAGGTAATCCCCCGCTTTTCTAATGCTGCCTGCAATTTTGGATGCAATTCTTCAGGAAATGGAACATTAATGGCCTCCTTCCCTTCTATCGTTTCCCAATGGATAATATTTTCGTTAATTTCATTTGTTTGTTTCATCCAATTGATGATTTCTTGTAATTGACGCTTACCTAGCATCCGCTTCACCCTCTACAATTCATACCAAATTTCCCTTTAACATTTATTATAACGAATACACGTTCCTATATCAAAAAATATTTACCGTACAAACATCGTACCATTAATCTAACACGATTTTTATTATTTTTCATATATTATATCGGAAATAAAAATAAAAAGTGGGGTGGAAAACATGGATGAACAATTACCGGAAAAAAAGGACAGCCATTCAAATGAAGCTTCTCCATTTTCTCATATTTTTCAGGACCGGCCATTTCGTAATATTTTGGAGACCATTGATCAATTTTTTCAAAACTCCAATTTAAAACCGGGTTTCAAAGTCAATGTTCAAGAAGATGTTGATAAATACATCATATATGCAGAATTACCCGGGGTAAAGAAAAATCAAATTGACATCCATATTTTGGAGAGAAGCATTACCATCACTGTGAATCGTTCAGAAAGTGAGACAATTCAAAATGATAAAGCTAAATCATATACGAAGATACACGAATATGAAAAAGCCAGCCGGACAATTCCTTTTTATCATCCAATTCATTCAAAAAACGCCAAAGCCAAATACCGTGACGGGCTATTGACGATCATCCTGCCAAAAAAATCCGGGAAGAAACTGAATTTAGAAGATTGATGTCTTTAAAAGTTAAATAATTGTTTTATACAAACAGATGAATTTCGCTAATGTCCATTGAAAATAATGGTAACATACAGCAATTGGTTTTTCGCCAATTGCTTTTCTTAGATATGATGGAAGGACTTGCACTTGGCACATAATTACGATTTAAATAAATGACTGAATCCTTTTAGTAAAGAAGAAACTTGATTGATTACTCCCATGAATTGACCGGCCGTTCCTAGCATTTTATTAAAATCGATGGATCCATCTTTATTTTTAAATGATTGGATAAAGCTGTTCATCGGACTCTGGGGAAAAGATTGATGCGACGCCGATAAACTAAAATTTGGTAATATCTGATTAGAAAAATTTGAAATTTGATTATAAAGTGGGTGTAATGGATCATCTAAAAATTGTGTAAACGGTACATCGTTATTATTAGATGGGAAATGGTTGTCTTGATTAAAAAAAGCACTCGGAGGCCAGACTTGTCCGGGAGCGACACCGGGAAACATACCCTGAGAATTCATTGGTGTTGGACCATGAAAGAATGGCGGTGGGAACGTATTTACCCCTACAGGAATTTGCAGGTTGGCGTTCGTACCTAGGTGATTTTTTGACATGCCGAACGTCCCTGGTGTTGCATTGTATTTTCGTGGAAAAAACATACATATCAATCCTCCTCATGAACTCCATCATATTGTATGATCGTTCGCCTAATCGCGTGAATTTAAAAGTTTTGCGGAAATTTACTTTCATTTATTTCGCTATGTAATTTTTCTAATATATAATGGATTGAATGGAGACGATGTTTAAAACGGGAATAGCTTGTTTTAGGAAAAAAAGCTTGTACACTTATTTCTTTAATATTCTCAATAGTGGCATCGATTTGTTGAATATATAAGTGTTTCGGGTGAGAAGTGACAATGAATTTCTTCGCCAGTTCCCCCCACTCTTCTAAAACGAAATGGACTTCATCAACAAATGGTTTAATAACCGTATAAAAATCTTTTTCTTCTCCCGTTTCCCGTGCATGTTCATAAATGTGATCCATTTCCATTACATAATGTTTTAATTTTTTCGTTGCTGATACAAGTTGCATTTTGTCCATACATTAACCCCTCCTATCCATCCAATTATATCATAAGTAAAGAAAACCCGGTGATTGCCGAGTTTTCTTTAAACAGTCCTACTGATTGAAGTTTCACAATATCAACGGAAAATCAAAGCCGGACCAAATTTTTTTACATTGATGCTGCCTGTTTCATAATCGGCTCCGTATTCCTCACCTGTTGTTCCGTTTGATTTTCTTTCGTCACTTTCATTATTTCCTTTTCTATCGCAGAAATATTTCTTGAAAGGTTACTTGTTTGCTCTATTATTTCTTCTGTTACAACGAGATGCATCTTTTGCTCCACTAACGCTATTTCCATTTCCAAACACTTGATTAATTCCAAAATTTCGCTCGTTTTCACTGTTTTATTGCTTGTCATCTCAATCCCTCCATCCTTCGTTATTATGTAATTTCGACCTGCTTTCATCACTTCCTTCCTGTTTGACAAAACTAGAAGAAATTCGCCAAACAAAGTGGAATTCTGACAAATATTCAGAAATCATTGTCAAAACATGTTTCTTGACCTTTTGTTCATAATAACGATAGGAGGTGCAGCCAATGGAAAAAAAGAAGAAACAAAATCGCGTAACTGAAAAAGAAAATCATGCAGACACAAAAGCGGCTAAAGGAAATCCAAAACTAAATGGCCCAAACCGTCCATCCACTTAAGTTAAAGGAAGACACCACTACATATTGACTTCTTTCCCCATCGTGGTGTCTTCCCTTCTTACCTACTCATTCCACCGCATCCATTCCTTCAAGTTTACCAACAGTTCAATTTCTATATGTTTTTTCCTTAACCAATAAGTCATGTTCACTTCTTCTTCTTTTATGATGGGTGGCAGGAACCATCGTTTTTTAACCCGTTGCTTTTTATCCCAAGATATCCCGGTTAATGGTTCCTGCTTTACAATCGGATACGTTAGTCTTAACATAGGCGTGTTCCGTTTTTTTAACCAAAATTTTTCGTAATCGTACCGTGAACCTGTATGCGGTGTATGAATGGCAAAATCAATAAATGTTTGAAGCCTCCCCGTATCAAATAAAATCCACGCTAATTTTTTCCCGAGTTCGATTCGTTGATCCAGTTTGACAAATTTTTTTACAGTTGCCCCGAAAATTTCACCGTAACAAGTTGGAAAAATAACTGCATTGAAATGAAAAAGTTCCTGCAAATAAAAAGGTACTGTTTGAAATACTTTTTTTTGATAAAATAGTTTTGATATGATTGGCTCTTGTATCAAGTTCTGTTCATTAATAATGAGGGAATACAATAATCGATTTTCATTACCGGTTTGCCAAAATCGAAACCATTCTTGCTGCATAAATGCCGAAACATGAAAATAAGGTAGTAAGTGAAACAAAGGACGCCCTATTTTCGTTGAATAATGATAAAGTAATAATTGTGGATACGCATCTTGAAAAATCAGCCAATTAGCCCGTTCATAAGTCAAAAACAAATACGTGCGATATTGCTTGGTCAACAAGGAGGAATACGATTTGCCTTCCAAATCACACATATTCCAGCCGGCGTTACGGGAAACCAATCCGGCAAGAAAAGCCCATTTAATTTCTTGGTAACGAAAATAAAATGACTCATAACAATTCGTTCGTGATATATTATCTATATTGCCTTTTCTTGTTGTTTGTAAAATATGTTGGATTAATTGCCTCTCGTCATGATTCATCGAGGTGTTCACATCCTTTATAAAATTTCAGTAGTCTCAAGTCTCATTCCGACCGGTAAATAAACAGCCCGGAGTTGCGCATGAAGAAGGTTTAACGAGGTGGTTAGTTTGGAAATCCATTATCCGAATGGAAAAACGTTTCATTTTAAAAAAGAGGATAGAAAAATAAAAGTAAAAAAATATCAATACGGAAACCGTGGGATGACTTTAGAGGATGATATTAATGAGTCCAATAAATATTATTTGTCAAACAAGATTGCGGTTATTCATAAAAAACCAACTCCTATTCAAATTGTTCAAGTCGATTATCCGGAGCGTAGCAAAGCAGTAATAAAAGAGGCCTATTTCAAAACACCTTCGACAACGGACTATAATGGTGTGTACCGGGGGAAATATCTTGATTTTGAAGCAAAGGAAACAAAAAGCGAAACATCTTTGCCGTTAAAAAATTTCCATGAGCATCAAATCAGACATACAGAAGCGGTACTAGCTTGCGGAGGTATTGCTTTTGTCATTATTCGTTTTTCAAAAACAGAAGAAGTATTTCTTTTAGAGGGTGAACATCTGCTGAAATTTTGGCAACGGATGGAATCAGGCGGCAGAAAATCGATAGCGAAAGATGAAATTATGCAATATGGACATTATATACCACTTGGAATTCAGCCAAGAATTGATTATATTAGATTAATAGAATCTCTATATTATTAGGGGTAAAATAACTTACCTCATAATAGTGAGCAATTCCTTATTCGATATTTGACGGACAGCCCGTTTTCAATTTTGATAAGGAATGAAAGGATGGTCATTGTTTATGACAGAACAATATAAATCAAGAACAGAAAAAAGGCGTGCAAACCAAAAAAATAAACAGAAACAACCAAAAGGAAAAGGGAAAAGTATAGCTAAGAAAATATTTTTAACGATGGTAGTCGTTGGATTTCTATGTTTAGTTGGCGGATTGGGAACCTTTGCTTACTTTGTTTCAGATGCACCAAAACTGGATCCGCAAAAGTTAAAAGTCCCTGTTCCGTCAAAAATTTATGATATGAATAAAGAACTGGTTACCGAATTGGGTACAGAAAAAAGGGATCTGGTTGAATTTAACGAAATTCCGGACCTGATGAAAAATGCGGTTTTGGCAACTGAAGACGTCCGTTTCTTTAAACATAACGGAATCGATTTAATTCGTTTGGGCGGTGCCGTCATTAGTAATATCACCGACGGCTTTGGTTCACAGGGTGCATCTACCTTAACGCAACAGGTCGTTAAGCTCTCCTTTTTATCAGAAGAAAAAACATTGAAAAGGAAGTCACAAGAAGCATGGCTTGCTCTGCAACTTGAGCGCAATTTTTCAAAAGAAGATATTTTTGAAATGTATGTTAACCGTGTCTCAATGGGTGGGAATGTGTATGGAATTAAAGCAGCGGCTCAAACATATTTCAATAAATCACTCGATGAATTAACATTACCGGAAGCGGCTTTAATTGCCGGCTTACCGCAACGACCGAATGCTTATAATCCATTTGTCAATCCGGATTTAGCCGATCAGAGGAAGAACACTGTGTTATCTCTTATGCATCAGCACGGCTTTATCTCTGAGAAAGAAATGAAAGAAGCTCAAAATATATCTATTGCATCATTAATTGTAAACAAACCGGAGGACACAATAAAAGATGATTCGCCATATGATTCCTTTGTCGATCAAATTATCGAGGAAGTTGAAGCATTAGGATATAACGCATATACAGATGGCCTTGAAATATATACAACAATGGACCCGAACGCACAAAAGAGAGTCAATGATATTTTAAATACAGATGAATATATTAAGTATCCGAATGACGAAATCCAAGCCGGGGTCATTTTACTCGATACTCAATCTGGAGAAATTCGGGCAATTGGCGGCGGTCGCCATCAAAAAGTAAGGCGTGGGCTTAATTATGCGATTGATATTAAAAGACAACCGGGTTCAACAATCAAACCAGTTCTTGATTATGGTCCGGCCATTGAAAATTTAAAATGGTCTACTTATCAAATTTTCAAGGATGAACCTTATACGTATTCCGACGGGACACCGGTTAAAAACTATAACGGGAAAAATTACGGCGAGGTGACCATGCGTTATGCCTTGCAAGAATCCTTAAATATTCCAGCTGTCAAAGCAATCCAAGCGGTCGGATTAGAAAAAGCGAAAGAGTTTGCCAATAATCTTGGAATTGGATTGAAGGAAATTTACGAATCATATGCAATCGGCGGCTTCGGAGGCGGTGTTTCCCCGTTACAGTTAGCCGGTGCTTATAGTGCTTTTGGTAACGGAGGAATATACAATGAACCGTATGCCATTAAGAAAATTGTGTTATCTGACGGGGAAACCGAAATTAATTTGGAACCGAAACCGGAACGTGTTATGAGCGACTACACCGCATTTATGATTTCTGATATGTTAAAAACGGTTGTCCAAAGCGGTACAGGTAGGGCTGCACAAATTTCCGGCGTTCCGATTGCCGGAAAAACCGGGACGACAAACTATACGAAGGATGAGTTAAAAAAATACAACTTAAAATCATCTGAGTCACCGGATTCTTGGTTTTCCGGCTATTCAACCAATTATACAGCTACTGTCTGGGTTGGTTACGAGAAGAAGGCAAAACCGGTAGATGATACAAAATTACCGATAAAGATTTTTAAATCACTTATGACCTATATGCATGACGGGATCGATACACCTGATTTTAAACAACCGTCAAGTGTTGTTAAATTACCGATTGAAAAAGGTTCCAATCCGGCAAAACTGGCAAGTCCGTTTACACCGGAAAGTAATATTGTCTATGAGTATTTTGTCAAAGGTACAGAACCGAAAGAAACATCAAAAAAATACGAATCGATTCCGGCTGTAACCAATTTAAGCGTTGATTATAACCAACAAAACGCAACGGCAAGCTTAAATTGGAACTATGAAAATGTTGATAATGTCAATTTTGAAGTACATTTATCAGCAGATGGTTCGGGTGATCAAATACTAGGCACAACAGATAAAAACAGCTTTGAGGCTAATAATTTAGTACCCGGATTAAAATATACATTTACGGTTTATGCCGTTTATGATGGCCATAAGAGTGATCCGGCTTCCGTTACCCTTGATCTTTCTTCTTTCACAGATGATTCACCGGATAATAATCAAGGAAATGAGGAAGATACGGATAATGAAGGAACAGACGAACAAGAAGACGATAGTGGAAGCACTCCCGGACAGGGAAATCCTCCGGGAACAAATCCAGGAAACCCAAATCAAGGGAATCCGAACCAAGGGAATCCGAACCAAGGGAATCCGAACCAAGGGAATCCAAGTACTCCTAATCCCGGAAATGGCGATGGAGGCTAAAATGGTCCACCGCAAAACTCAACCGGTCCCGGCACGTAAATCTTCAATGAAAAGTAAAAAGAGTGAATCGACTAAGTTCGATTCACTCTTTTTTTCATTACCACAAATTTATAAAAAATTTTTTCTTGTTCTATCATTAATTCGGATAATTGGATAAAGGAATGGTACAAAGTCGGTCGCTGCATTAAAAACTGAAGCCGTTCGACGATATTCACCGGTTTCGCCTCAAATAGCACTAATTTCTCCTGTAAATTTTTTAAATCAGTCGGTTCATTGTTTGACCAAAATAACAGTCGGATGAAAAGGCTGATTCCCTTTACCATCAACGGTTTCGTTTCTTTATTTTTTCGTTCTTTAAACAGCCCAGTAAGCTCCTTCAAGTAAGGTTGCCACTCATGGACAATTTGGATAACTGCTTCTTTTTCATTTTTCCAAGGCATGCTTTCATCTATACCGAGATAAAACCGATTTTCTTCAGGAAAAAAATCGGCCGGCGTCAACGAATCAAGATAAAAGAACTCATGTTGTAATCGTTCACTTACCTGCATTTTCCAATTCAAGACCTTTCGTTCGTTTTTTTCCTTCACGACAAAGGGAAAGCAGCGGACATTCCAAACATTTTGGTGATTGGGCTTTGCAATGGTACCGGCCAAAAAAGATCATGCGATGATGGGTAATACTCCATTCATCCATTGGAACTTTTTTCATTAACGTTTTTTCCACTTCCAGAACACTATCTTTCCAACGACAAATGGCCAAACGTTTCGAAACCCGTTCGACATGCGTATCAACAGCAATCGCAGGAATACCAAAGGCAACAGAAACAACAACATTTGCCGTTTTTCTCCCCACCCCGGGAAGTTGCATTAATGTATCGCGATCACTTGGAACTTGTCCATCATATTTTTCTATTAAAATTTGACAAAGCTTTTGAATGTTTTTTGCTTTGTTCCGGTATAAACCGATTGACCGGATATCTTGTTGTAATTCATCTAACGAAACTTTTAAATAGTCCTCAGGCCGCTTATATTTTTCAAACAAAGATTTTGTTACTTTATTGACAAGGGCGTCTGTACATTGAGCAGACAAAACAACTGCAATTAAAAGCTCAAACGGATTCGAATGATTTAATTCACAATGGGCTTTTGGAAACATTTTCCCCATTTCATCCAAACAAAAACGTATCTCCTTTTTCGTTAACATATTCACTCCCCTTAACTTTCTAACCAATTATAAAACGGCACCGCTTCGGTTTTCTTTTGCTTTTCCTGCCCGCGGTTTTTTTGTTGCCCGTTGCGGAAATGTCTGCTTTGATCCTGTGCTTGTTCCACAGTTTTAATCCCGGCTTTTTTCCATTCAAAGAGAATCCGATCGATATAGCGGAAATTTAATTTTCCTGATAAAACAGCTTCCTTCAATGCAGCTTTGATGAGAGCGGGACTATGATGATCATTATCGATCCACATCGATAAAGTTTCACATTCTATCGGGGATAATGCTCTGGCAAATTCTTGCTCAAACAGGGTAAATAGCGAGCCTTCTTCCAGATTTGTTTGAAATTGCAAATCTTCCTGTTCATGAAGCGCATGCTCATTGATCAGTTTTAGCCAAAGTGGTTTTAGAGAATATTTTTCGAAATAAATGCCCTCTTCTGTCTGACCTTTCAAAATCTCCAAATACCCTCTTTGGATTAAAGTTAAGATGGTTTGCGAACAATGCTCAGTCGATAATACCATCCGCTCGGCAATTTCATCAATGGTAGGGAACTCTTTACCCTTCTCGATAAAATTGTAAATATGTAGAATAACCATACACTCGATATCGGTTAACCCGATTTTTTTATAATAACGGAATAAAAAAGAAGGAATCGAAATAACCCCTTCTTCAATCCAGGAAAGGAACGTGTTTTTATTCATATTTGACACCTCAAAATTAGTATAGCATGAATAAAAAGTTAATGAAATAGGGACTGTCATAAGTGTGACAATCCCTCTTCTTTCTATGGATATAGACGGTTTAATAAACGCGGGAATGGAATGGTTTCTCGGACATGTTCACAACCGGCAATCCAAGCAACGGTTCTTTCCAAGCCTAAACCAAAGCCGGAATGTGGAACAGAACCGTATTTCCTTAGATCTAAATACCAACTATACGTTTCTAAAGATAATTGATGTCGTTCAAGTTCTTGTTTCAATAAATCATAGTCATGGATCCGTTCAGAACCGCCAATTATTTCACCATAACCTTCCGGGGCAATTAAATCGGCACATAACACGACATCATCACGGGTCGGATCCGGTTGCATATAAAACGGTTTAATGGCTTTCGGGTAATGGGTAATGAACACCGGCTTATCAAATGAATTGGCAATCGCTGTTTCATGCGGTGAACCAAAATCGTCGCCCCACTTGATATCATCAAAACCTTGTTCGTGTAAAAATTTAATCGCATCATCATATGTAATTCTCGGGAACGGAGCTTGAACTTTTTCTAATTTCGTTGTGTCACGATTTAATATTTTCAATTCCAACGAACAATTTTTCAAAACCGATTGAACCACATAGGAAACATAGTCCTCTTGAACTTTTAAATTGTCTTCAAATTCATAAAAAGCCATTTCCGGTTCAATCATCCAAAACTCGATTAAGTGACGGCGTGTTTTTGATTTTTCTGCACGGAAGGTTGGTCCAAAAGAAAACACTTTTCCAAAAGCCATTGCCGCTGCTTCCATATATAATTGACCGCTTTGAGAAAGATACGCATCTTCGTCAAAATATTTCGTATGGAATAATTCCGTTGTTCCTTCAGGCGCACTCCCCGTCAAAATCGGAGGATCAATTTTTATAAAACCTTCTTTATTGAAAAATTCATAGGTTGCCCGAATAATTTCGTTTCTTATTTTCATATTGGCATGCTGACGTTTTGAACGTAACCAAAGATGACGGTGGTCCATTAAAAATTCCGTACCATGTTCTTTTGGTGTAATTGGATAATCATGGGCTTCGTGGATTAATTCCAATTTGGTTACTGATAATTCATAGCCAAACGGTGAACGCTCATCTTCACGAACGATACCCGTTACATACAAAGAGGATTCTTGCGTGAGTGATTTCGCTAATTGAAAAACTTCCTCAGGTACTTCATTTTTAACGACAACACCTTGGATGAAACCTGACCCATCACGAAGTTGCAAAAAGGCAATCTTCCCGCTGGAACGTTTATTGGCAAGCCAAGCTCCGATCGTTACTTCTTGTCCAACATAATTTTTCACTTCTACAATCGTTGTCTTCACAAACTTCCCTCCAAAAATACTACTAAAGCCCTTCTTTATTATACAGCTCCAAAAATTCACTAGCAACGTTTCCTAAACTTACGCCGCACCTATCATAGTCAGTTCGATATGAACTATCCATCAATGGGTCACTGATGGAAGTTTCGCTTTATCCCGTACGAACGGGCACTAAATCTTCCTCTTTACGTTTAGAAAAAATTTTCGATGCAATTAGTGAAAGATAAGTGCCCGTATGTACCCGATTGGCTCAACTAACCATCAGTGGGGCTCCTCTCCCCACTGATGGAAGTTTCGCTTTATCCCGTACGAACGGGCACTAAATCTTCCTCTTT
>NZ_JAJCHL010000003.1:0-104497 GCF_020554505.1 Caldibacillus sp. 210928-DFI.2.18 | reverse complement strand
GTCGTCGTTTTGAGCCGAGAAACCCCTTTTTTTGGCGACGAGACCATTTCTCGTCTTCGTTTTTGGGCCGGAAACTCCTTTTTTTAGCGACGAGACTCTTTCTCGTCGTCGTTTTTGGGCAGGAAACTCCTTTTTTTAGCGACGAGACTCTTTCTCGTCACCATTTTGAGGCGAAAATTGCTCGTTTTTAGCGACGAGACTCTTTCTCGTCGTCGTTTTTGCGCGGGAAACTCCTTTTTTTAGCGACGAGACTCTTTCTCGTCGTCATTTTGAGCCGAGAAACTCCTTTTTTTGGCGACGAGACCATTTCTCGTCGTCGTTTTGAGCCGAGAAACCCCTTTTTTTGGCGACGAGACCATTTCTCGTCGTCGTTTTTGGGCAGGAAACTCCTATTTTTAGCGACGAGACTCTTTCTCGTCACCATTTTGAGGCGAAAATTGCTCGTTTTTAGCGACGAGACTCTTTCTCGTTACCATTTTGAGGCGAAAATTGCTCGTTTTTAGTGACGAGACTCTTTCTCGTTACCATTTTGAGGCGAAAATTGCTCGTTTTTAGCGACGAGACTCTTTCTCGTCACCATTTTTAGGCGAAAAACGCTTGATTTTGGCGACGAGCCTGAATCTCGTCACCCTTTTGAAGTGAAAACCACTATTTTTTAGCGACGAGAGCGCTTCTCGTCCCAAATTTTGTGCGAAATAATACACCTATTGTTGTCGACAAAGCTCCATCTCGTCCCAAATTTTATGCGGATGACCCTTCTTGTGACAAGAAACTGGACTTATGTATATTTTTTCCAAGAGAACCGCTACAGCCGAACGAGAAAGCCAATTCTTTAGAGATGGGGGTTGTCAAAAAGCTGATTTGATGATTTAGAAAGCTTTTGACGGATTTTTGGTATAGTAGTAATATAAAGAAAAACTTGGAGCGTGTTATGAAAGCATTTCTTATCCGTACTTCAGTATTAATCGTACTTTGGGGTTTGTTCTTTTTTTCAGAAGGGACGGTACCATCTGTTCGATCATTATTAATTTGTGCCGCAGTCATGGCCGTGTATTTTTTTCAGAATTCTACAAAAAGACAATTTATGCTCTTCCTGTTAAATCTTTTATTATTGCTGGCCCTTTACTTTTTTACAATAAACCCGTATGTGTTGGCCTTGCTATTCTATTTTTCAGTAATGGCGATTTTTGATTTAGAAGAAAATAAATTCAAATGGTTATCGGTACTTATTTGTATATCTCTTCTTAGCTTTTTAATCATTGGCAAGCTTTCAGGAGTATGGTTTATACTTTCTCTACTATTCTACTATATTGCGAACCGGACAAACGGTCTTGCCTCGGGGCTAAAAGAGCAAAGAAAAATCTATGAAGAACTGCTGGGAGAGTATCGCCGCTTAAAAAGGGTGGCCGCTCTTTCTGAAGAGGAGGCAAGGTTTCAAGAACGGACAAAAATTGCTCGTGAAATTCATGATTCGGTCGGACATAAGCTTACTGCACTCCTTATGCAATTGGAAATTTTATCAATGGAGAAGGGAGAAGAAGAATATAAGGAACTAAAAGACTTGGCAAAAGATTGTCTAGCGGAGACAAGATTTGCCGTGAGAACGCTCACTACCGGAGAGCTTGAAGGAATGGCCACGATTTTGCAATTGATAAAGAAATTAGAGTTGGAAAGCCATATTCTTGTTCAATTAACAACGAAGCGAGGAATTTTATCTGTTAAATTGACCAATGAGCAAAGTGTTGTTCTTTATCGTGTCATTCAAGAAGGACTAACAAATGCTATGCGTCATGCACAATCCAGGGAAGTATATGTTGAATTGGGAAGAAATGCGGTAGGTGATATTGAATTTTCCATTAAAAATAAAGTACACGAGAACAAAACGTTCCAAGAAGGTTTTGGTTTACAAAATATGCGGAGGCGGGTTGAAGAATTGGACGGTAAACTTTCAATCCAGCAAAGGGAAGGACATTTTATTGTAAAAGGAATGATTCCGGTGACAGAACAAGGATAAAAAACGGGCTTTGAGAAAAAGGAGAAGGCAAATATGTGGAACATTTTAATCGTGGAAGACCAATCTATCGTCAGGCAAGGGTTAAAATTAATGCTTGAACAGGATGGTAATATTCGCGTTGTGGCAGAAGCAAGTAACGGCCGGGAAGCTATAAAATGTGTTGAGGAACAAATGATTGATCTTGCTTTGATGGATATCCGCATGCCGGTAATGAACGGAATTGAAGCAACTCGAATCATAAAAGAACGTTTTCCACAGGTGAAAATATTAATTTTAACAACATTTAATGATGACGAGTATGCGATTCAAGCATTAAAATACGGTGCAAATGCATTTTTATTGAAAACTTCCGACAGTGAGACTTTGATTGAAGCTGTTTATAGCTGTATTCGTGGCGGGTTGCCTATTCATGAAGCAGTAGCTGCAAAAATGATGCCGCGACTTTTACACAAGGCTGAGAAAAAACTAGACATTCCCCTTTCGTCTCGTGAACTTGCCATTACCAAACTAGTCGGTGAAGGAAAAACAAATAAGGAAATTGCCGCAGAACTTTATTTATCCATTGGAACGGTGAAAAACCATATTACACAAATTCTTCAAAAATTGGAGTTGCGTGATCGCACCCAACTGGCGATTTTTGCTGTTAAAAACGACATATCATAAGGCTGCCTTACACAAGTGCTAACGTAAGCCTTATGGTCTCATAACAGTTGTCCTATTTATGCTGATAGTTATTTCACTGATAAAGTAAAAACGACATATCATAAGAGCTGCCTTACAAGGTCTCATGCACAAAGAGTTGCATCGGCCTTAAATAAAGGGTAGCTTTTATTTTTTCAATAGAAAAGTGACGTATTTTAAGCCGTTTTACAAAATGACTTAAGTCATCTTTTCCAACCTAAAAAATGACTACCGACAGTGTTGCAGTTAAAAATGTTCTTTTAAAATAAAGAAAACGGGAGGGGATTCCATGTTACAAATAATGGATTTATCAAAAAAATATAAGAACGTTCAAGCTGTTTCCGGTGTGAATATGTATTTAGAAAAAGGTGAAATAGTCGGGTTATTAGGACCAAACGGTGCAGGAAAATCAACGACAATCTCAATGCTATCTTCACTAATTACACCTTCATCCGGTGACGTTCGCTTGCATAATGAAAGTATCGTGAAACAACCTGAAAAAATTCGGCATATCCTTGGTGTTGTTCCTCAGGAAATCGCATTATATACCGATTTAACCGCTGAAGAAAATTTGCAGTTTTTTGGCAAAATCTACGGCTTACAAGGAACAACATTGAAACTGCGAATAAATGAAGTTTTGGAACAAATTGGTTTAACCGATAGAAGGAAGGATCTTGTAAAAACTTTTTCAGGCGGTATGAAAAGAAGATTGAATATAGGTGTCGCATTATTGCATACACCGGAGATGATCATTATGGATGAACCGACTGTAGGAATCGACCCGCAGTCAAGAAATTATATATTGGAAACAGTTAAACGACTCAATCGGGAGCAAGGGATGACCGTTCTTTATACGAGCCATTACATGGAGGAAGTCGAATTTTTATGTGACAGAATTTACATTATGGATCAAGGTCATATCATTGCTTCAGGAACAAAAGAAGAATTGAAAAATATTCTCTCATCGGAAAATACAATTATTATTAAAGTTGAAAGAATAAAAGATGAATTAACTCGAGTGTTAAAAGCAGATCCCCATATCAGACAAGTACAAGTTCAAGATCAAAAAATTTCAATCATCGTTCCAAAAGAAGAAAATCTATTTCAAGCGATTACCCATTACGCAGAAGAAACGAAAACAAAATTAATCTCGATAGAAGTGAAGGCACCAACGCTTGAAGATGTATTCCTTCATTTAACGGGAAGGGCACTTAGGGATTAGTGCAGGGGGTGATATTGATGATTTTTCCTTTTATAAAAAAAGATTTACTAGTAATGATAAGAAATCGCCAAGAACTATTAGTCCTTCTTTTAATGCCGATTGTCTTAATTGCAATACTAGGTTTTGCGCTTGGTGGGGTTCTTAAAGGTGATTCACCAAATATTCACGCAAAAGTAGCCATTATAAATAATGATAATGAACAGGAAGATTTACAACAATTTATAAAGGATATAGAAAATGCCGGGCTACCGACAGAAGCGGAAACGTCAATGAAGACCGGTGCACAAAGTTTATTACCCGTTGCGATATTAACAGAAGATGTTTTTGGCAGTGAGGAATTAAAAAAGTACTTTGAAGTTGAAATAATCAAACCGGAACAAGCTGAGAAGGTGAAAAAGGACGATAACTATACTGCGATTATTGAAATACCGGAAAAATTCACCTATCATCTTTTATCGAAAGTGTTTCTTGACAAATCGGCAGAAATTTCTTTGCAGCTTTATAAAAATGAAGGAAAACAAGGCACCTCGAACCTTGTTGAAGATGTTATTAGACAATTTCAAAAACAGCTTACAACGATGACGATTGTTGGAAAAAATGGCATTCAATTGGATACTGAACCGATAACCGGAACGATAGAAACGGTGTCTAAAAAAGAACCGATCAATTCGATGCAATATTACACGGTTGGAATGAGTGTTATGTTTATCATGTATGTGGCATCAAACATTAGCTCCTTTGCTTATCGTGAAAAACAGTTACACGTATTTAATCGGATTATTTTATCAAATACATCGAGATGGTCTTACTTCATCGGTATCTTTTTCTCGACGATGTTAATTGCGTTCATTCAACAATTGATTTTATACGGGGTATCTGCCCTTATTTTTCATGTATATTGGGGAGACTTAGCCGCATTTCTTGTTCTAAATTTATCATTAAGTTTTGCCATTGGTGGTGTTGCGGCACTTTTGACAGCTGTAAATTACCGAATAGACAGCGAGTCAGCATCCGGTTTTTTCAGCAGCATTCTCGTCACTTTATTTTCATTACTTGGCGGAAGTTTTACACCATTAGCGGAAGTTTCACCAATTATTGAGTTTATTGGGAATCTAACGCCGAATGGAGCAGGAATGACTGCATTATTGAAAGTGTTGCAAGGCTCCGGTATAACGGGAATTTTTGAGCATGTGTTATATTTAATCGTTTTTGGAATAGTCTTATTGTCAGTTGCCGCGTTTAGTTTTCCGAAGAGGGGGGAAGCGATATGATCAGTATTTTACAAACTAAGTTTCGTTTATTTTTCAGGAAGCCGTTACTGTTTATCGGAATGACGGCTATGAGTATGCTTTTTGCTTTTTTCATAGGTGGTTCGCAATATTCGAGAATAGCAGTCCCTATTTATACGGATATAGATCATTTTGAGACAACTGATTTATGGAAGGAGCTCAAGGATTCAAAATTATTCCAATTCACCATAGTGACGGAAGCCGAGGCGAAAAAGCAGGTAAGTGAAGGGGACCGAGGTGCAGCCGTGAAATTGATGGAAGATGGGTACGAGATTGTCATTGCCGCAAAAACATCAGACTTACCGCTGATTAGAAACTATTTACAATCCGTCTATTCCGATTTCTCAATTGAAAAACAGATCAATGAGCAAGTTGCCGACAATGAAAAAAGCAAAGAGATCATCAAACAAATAAAAAATGATAACTCTCTTTTTACTATTCATACAGATTCCTTCCGGGGAAAAGGGACGGTCATTATCGATAACCAATTACAAATTCTCTTTGGAATGTCCTTGTTTTTTGTCATTTATACGATCTCCTATAATGTGCTTCATATTTTGCAAGAAAAACTGGAGGGGGTCTGGGACCGGCTGATTTTATCCCCGTTAAAAAAATGGCAAATGTATGCAGGAAATCTTGCTTATAGTTTTTTACTTGGTTACATTCAAGTCGCTTTATTATTTTTTGTATTTCGTTATTTTGCCGGGGTAAATTTTTATGGAGGATTCGGTAAAACATTGATTGTATTAATACCATACGTATTTTCAATTGTCTCGTTATCTATGTTTCTTGTAGGTGTTGTAAAAAATATCCAGCAATTCAATGCCCTTATCCCATTGATTTCGGTCAGTATGGCAATGATTGGCGGTGCATACTGGCCGCTTGAGATTGTATCCTCACCGGTTTTATTGAAATTGGCGGATTTCATGCCGATTAAGTACGGGATGGAAGCTTTAAAAGGAGCCACCATTTATGGAGAGTCTTGGGGTGAATTGTTGCAGCCAATGAGTATTTTAATCTTAATGGGCGTTGTTTTTGTTGGAATTGGCATTAATGTAATGGAAAAGAGAAGTACTTAAATGCTTGGCTTTAACCAGTAGAAAAAAAGCAACCGGAATCATACGCTGGTTGCTTTTTTGATTTGAGGATTTATAAAGAATTTTGAACCACCGGTAAGTTCATTGGATATTGAGCCATATGTTAAAAATCTGTTATCATAGTAAAATAAAGTTTCCAAAAAACCAATCGGGAAAGACTTTTTTAATAGGAAGAAGGCGTTTGGATGACTGGGATGGGTTATCGAACATTGAAAACAGCAGTGGGTGCAGGACTTGCCATTTGGTTGGCTGATTTATTTCAATTACAATTTTCTACATTTGCCGGGATTATTGTGATTATGTGTATTGAGAGAACTAGGAAAAGGTCGTTGGAAACAATTAAAGGCAAGTTTTTTTCATGCCTGTTGTCTTTACTTCTTGGCGGATTGTTTTTAGAGGTCTTTGGTTATAATCCAATTGTTTTTTCAGTTTTTATTCTATTATTTGTTCCTTTGCTGGTCAAATTTCATATTCAAGGTGGCTTTGTCACAAGTATGGTCGTTTTCCTCCATCTCTATGCATTGAAGGAGACGAATTTTCAAATTATGCTAAATGAATTTTATATCATTTTAATTGGAATCGGGATTGCTATTTTAGTAAATAGCTACATGCCAAGTGTCAAAGAGGATATCCAGAATTTTAAAGAAGAAATTGAGCAGCGGTTCAGTGTTATCCTTTATGAGTTTTCAGCTTATTTGCGAAACCATGAGCGAAACTGGAATGGAAAAGAACTAATAGAAGCGGAAGATATTATCAATCAAGCAAAAAATATTGCTCTGAGAGATGTCGAAAATCATTTGATTCGGAAACAATATGAGGACTTATTTTATTTGGAAATGCGGGAAAGGCAATTGGAGCTGTTAAAACGAATGCTTCCGATTGTCTCATCATTGGAGCTCCAGGTAAAACAAAAGGAAATGTTTGCTGACTTTTTAGCGTTTTTGAGTAAAAATGTGCACTCCGGCGATACAACTGAACTGTCTTTGCAAAAACTGGAAGATTGTTGGGAGATGGTACGAAAAACGGAATTGCCAGCAACAAGAGAAGAGTTTGAGACGCGAGCAAACTTATTTTACTTAATGAACGAAATTGAAAACTATTTAATGATTAAAAGAAAATTATTTCATACTCGAAGTGGGATTTTGCTTAGCGATAAGAAAAGTTGAATAGGGATTAGAACAGGCATCTATGACTGGAATTTTACAGAAAATTAAATCAAGATTGAATGACATGCAAAAGGTGGATAATTAAGATGAATGCTGAAATGCAGGTAATCCTCGACCAATTGGAAGAAGAAAATTTAGGAATTCGAAAAAAAGCTATAGAAGCTTTGAAGAAATGGGAATATCAATTGGAATTGGAAGATGCGTGTTTGCTTCTGGAAAAAGCAGCCGAAATAAAACCGTTATGTGAGGATGAATGGGACAATCCATCATATGCTCTAGTTACAGCTGCTTGTATTTTTATACATGAAGATATGGTTCCGGTTATTGAATAGAACATTCTACGCTATTCACTAAGAGCAGCGATAAAAGTGTTAAGTTTTCTATTGGTTTTAAATACAGAATCAGCTATTTCCCTTTATAAGAAGACTTTTCATCAGTTTTATGACCATGTTTCGCTTGTACCGGAGTATGAGGAACGAAACCGAATCCTTGAAGAAAAGGAGCCTACTATCATATTACTTGATGTTTTGCTGGAACATCAAGTGTATTTTCATCCTTGGTATGAGTGGTGTTATCATTATTTTGTGGCAATGGGTATTGAAAAACAATACTTTAAAGCCGAGCATTACCCTCTAAATAAAGAATTTATTCACAATGAACTTGAGGAGCTTTTTGCCATTTATTTAGAAAAACACGAAATCTATACACAAGAATTGGCATATGAAGTTTGGAAGGATTCGTATTTAAAAATACGGTATAATTTAAGATTTTTATTAACGTTATATTTTTCGTTTTGCACGGATAAAGAGGCATATGCCTTACAGAACATTTTAAAATGGAAAGATAATCAGATTCGACTAATTTACATCGAATTAATGTGGAAGCGTGGTCTTGAAATAGGGATAAAAGAAATAGAGGAAATTTTAAAAAGTACAGATGGTTCACAGGAAGCCTTTATAATTATTAATGAGAATAAGCCTGAACTTTTACCAAGAGATCCCGTTTTTCAAAATTATTTTGTGACTGAAGCGGCGAGGTTTATCTTTTACAACCATGAAGATGGAATTGAAAAATTTCCGAGTGAAGTGGAAATTATGGGTTCTTTTGAATGGAAGGAATATGAATTTGATGAGAACTTGATGTACTATGTGGTTCGGTTTAAGTCCGCAGACCCTGTATTTAAAAGTAAAGGTTGGATGCGAATGTTAATAGGAGCTTATCATACAGGATCTATTCCAACCTCTTACAACCTCGTCGGACTTGACGATCATTATACAGATTTTGAAACTTGGGATAATAAAACTTTCAATGAACACGTAACTGATTTTCAAAACTTCCTTCGCGAAAAACATCAGAAGAATATTGATGAAATCTTCTATGATTATATTCCGATTTTTGACAAAAAGAATAATACAATAGCATTGATATCATTTATATCTTCGTTTTTTTTAGTATTGGTAAGTGATTGGTTTATAATTCCAGTTATCCTTGCACCAATATGGCTTTTATTAAAATATTTTCAAGCTAAAAAGATTAAAAAAAATGTGCGTACAAGAATAAGAGGTTACTATTTGGATTATTTTTGGTTTAACGAAGGGGAGTACATCGATTTACAAAGCATTGCTGAAGTAAAATTCGAAAAGAAAGTGTTGGCAAAGCAAGACAGGTTCTTATTTCTTCCGTTAAAAAAATGGCATTTTGTATTTTATGATTATGGACAAGAAGTTATTTTCAGTATACCGAGGCATTATATAGAAGCAGAATACTTTTTTCCAATCTTTAAAAGCAGAATTGCCCATTTTGTTAATAAGCCAAAAATTACTTTCGAGGAATCTGTATAATTGATGTTTGAATATAAATAGAAGTGGACGCTTAAGATGAAAGCTTAATTTTTTATACATCTTGATTCATCTTAATAACGTCCTTTTTATTATAGGCTCTTTTCTAATCTTTATAAATTTTAATGCCAAGAGATTCAGATAATATCAGGAAACTTAACAAAATTATAATAATATATAAGTAGGAATATGGGGAAATAAAAAATTTGGATTTCATCAAGATTTGCAAGATCAGATTAACCAAGCTATAAGCAATAATTTCATGTAATTTTATTTCATCATAAATCCCCAAAAAAATCACTTTCCTTTGCTTTTATTCTTGATACAAATTTTTTGCTACTCTTAAGTCATTTTCTGCATCAGGTGTCTGTAACGATCTAAAGCATTGTTTCACTTTGCTGTATGCTATGGCTCTGACCTTATATACCAAAAGATTTTCTACCTGTGCTTTAGAAGTTGTTTCTACTTTAATTTCTTAAATAGCCCATTTTTTACCACAAGATATCTTACATTAGTTATAGTAATCCGAAGCGAAAATCTAATCATTTTAAGAACATAAATATATTGATTGTTTACTTTATACAATTTTGAAATCGAATTTTAGTTCATGAAATAAAAAACAGTTAATTCCAAGTTACTAATATGACAAATATAACAAATTAATAATTTTTTTTAAAAATAGAATTGCCATAAATCAAAAAAAATGGTAATCTAATATATGTGGGGTAGTGAAAACGTTTGCACTAGTTTTCCTAATTAATGTACTACTATGTTTTCTGTTGGAAATAGGCAAACTTATCACTCAATCAACATTAAAACAAGGAGGAGGAGCCGATTTGTGGAGAAAGAGATTAAAACTATTTTCTTTAACAATGATTTTCACCTTAGTGCTACAATTGTTTTCAAGTGCAATAATTAGTGCAAACGTTAGCACAGAAGCGTTGGGTGTTCAAAGCCCAATCATTAATTCAGACGGGAGTGTGACATTTAACTATTCCCCGAATCAAGGGGAGACCCGTGCATTTGTAATTGGTTCATTTAATAACTGGGATTTAAATACCGCCGTTGAAATGACCTTGGAAAATGGAGTATTTACAGCAAACCTGAAGGACTTGTCATATGGGGAACACCAGTATAAGTTTATCTTAAATAACAGAAGTTGGGACCAATCAACAACAGATCCGCTAAACCCTAATCAAAAAGATGGAAATTCTGTTTTTAGTTTAGTAGATAATGTAGATAATGTAAAAATAGAAGTTGCTTTAATGGATGCAAAAGATACGATCCATTTAACAGTAAACACAGATTTAAAAGACAGTGATCAATTTAGATTAATAGAAAACGAAACGAATCAAGAAATTCCTACAACTTTTACAAAGACTTCAAGCACACAAGGTACACTGACCATCACAGATCCAACACAAGTGAACGTTCAGAATATTTATCGTGTTGAAGCAGATCGTTATAAAGGTACAACAGTTATTATGCGTAATATATTGAATGATGATTCTTTCTACTATGAAGGTAACGATCTTGGATATACATATTCACCGGAGAAAACAACATTTAAATTATGGGCACCTACTGCGAAAAAAGTAAGCGTTGCCATTTATGAAAATGCCGGTAAATATGACGGCGCATTCGTAACCGATCATACGGACGGAAGAGAAACACCTATGACACGTGCGGAAAATGGCGTTTGGTCTGTAACAATGAAAGATGACCTGAAAAATAAATATTATATGTATAAAGTGGAATTTGCAGATGGTACAACAAATTATGCTGTAGACCCTTATGCCAGATCTACATCTGCAAACGGTCAGCGAGGAGCAATCATCGACCTTAACAGTACAGACCCTGAAAATTTCCAACCTGACGTGAAGCCACCATTCGTTTCTGCCACTGATGCAGTCATTTATGAACTTCACGTTAGAGATTTTTCGATTAATAAAAACTCCGGAATAAGCGAGGAAAATAAAGGGAAATATTTAGCGTTTACAGAAACAGGAACAACCGGACCGAACGGAATAAAAACAGGAATCGATTCGTTAAAAGAATTAGGAATAACTCATGTTCACCTACTTCCGGTCTATGATTTCGGATCTGTGAATGAGCTAACCGTGGATAATTCTAATTCAAAAGATCCAAAATTTAATTGGGGATATGACCCGGTTCATTTTAATGTTCCGGAAGGCTCTTACTCTACTGATCCTACAAACCCGACAGCACGAGTACAAGAATTTAAACAAATGGTCCAAGCTTTACACGATCAAGGAATCCGTGTCATTATGGATGTCGTTTATAACCATACATATATCCCGGAAAGTTCTCAATTACAGGGAGGATCACCTTTTGATCTTATCGTTCCGGGATATTATTATCGTACGGATGAGAAAGGGAAAATTACGAACGGTTCCGGTACTGGGAACGAAGTAGCATCTGAAAGGCCGATGGTTCGAAAATACATTAAAGACTCTGTTAAATATTGGGCTTCAGAATACGGAATTGACGGTTTCCGCTTTGATTTAATGGGCCTAATCGATAAACAAACAATGACTGAATTAACGAAGGAATTAAAAGAGGAAGTTGATCCATCTATTCTAATATATGGGGAGCCTTGGACAGGAGGAACTTCAAGCTTAGATTCTTCCTTACAAAACTATAAAGGAACACAAAAGGATCGTGGATATGCTGTTTTCAATGATAATTTTCGCAGTGCAATTAAAGGTGGAAGTGATGATGCAAGTGCAGGATTTGCCACCGGTGCCGCAGGAAGAGAAGGTGATATTGTCAAAGGAGTAAAAGGTGCCATTGACGATTTTACGAACCGGGCATCTGAAAGCATTAACTATGTTACAGCCCATGATAATTTAAATTTATGGGATAAGATTATGAAAGTTGCAAATATCGATGTTTCAAAGAGTCCTCATGAAATCATTACCGAAGACAATGTTTTAGATAATGAATACGTAAAACGTAGTCTACTTGCAAATGGCATTGTACTTACATCACAAGGTATTCCGTTTATTCATGCCGGTGAAGAAATATTAAGAAGTAAGTATGGTGACCATAACAGCTATAAAAGCCCAGACAGCATCAATATGATTCGCTGGGAACTAAAAGATCAATATAAGCCTGTATTTGATTATTACCAAGGTCTGATTGAATTAAGAAAATCTCACCCTGCCTTTCGTTTAGATACAAAAGAAGCTATTGAACAAAATCTTCAAGTGATAAAATCAGATGGTAATATAGTTGTATTCGAATTGAAGAATTTTGCCAATAACGATTCTTGGAAAAATATTATCGTTATTTATAATGCTAATAATACTACAAAGGAAATTGCCTTGCCTTCTAACTCTGAATGGAAAGTGGTCGTTGATGATCAAAAGGCAGGTACAGAAACAATCCGGACAATTAATGGCAATCAAGTATCTGTTGCTCCGCTCTCAATGATGGTTCTATATGATGACGCGGAAGAAGAATACACTCCGGAAGTTTCATCCATCGATTTTAACATCGATCAAATCGCTTTAAACCTAGGCGATACGAAAACAATCGTGCCCTATGTAAAAGATCAAAAAGGCCGAATCTTAACAGGCGAAAAAGTTACTTGGTCTTCGTCTAATGATGAAGTAGCCAAAGTTGTAAATGGAAAAATTGTTGCGTTAAATGAAGGAGATGCTATCCTTACAGCAACTGCAGGAAATGTCGAAGCAACTATTAAGGTTTATGTCACTAAATTAGTACCGAAAACGATAACAATTCATGGAGATTCATCTGTTTTTGAATCATACAGTACACAATTATCTACTGTTGTACGTGACCAATTTGATCAAGAAATGTTAGGAGAAAAAATAAAATGGACATCATCAGATGAATCCGTTGCCGTTGTTGATGGGACAGGTAAAGTTACCGGTAAAAAGCCCGGCACTATTGTCATTACAGCCACATCCGGTGAAGCTAAAGCAACGTTGACCGTTACTGTAAAAGAAGACGTGAAGCGGTATGTCCGTCTTAAATATGTAAGACCTGATAAAGATTTTACAGATTGGAACATTTGGGTTTGGAACACCGGAGTTAAAAATGACCAAATTGACTTTCAAAAATATGAAGGTGACACGGCAATTGCAGATATTGAAATTTCTCCTACAACGGAATCAATCGGTTTCTTAATCCGAAAAGGGACAGATTGGAATACGGCAAAAATTTCACCTGACAGCGATGATCACAATATAAAAATTGACAAGGATTCTATTATAACAAAAGTTACCGTTGTTACAGGAGTTCCCGGACAATATGTTGTTCCGACAGTAAAAGGGCCAATTTTAGAAGATGGAAATGTAACCTTTTATTATCGAGATGAAACATTATTCGCTAATGATGCAATGGATACCATTGATGATGTAAAAGTAAAAATTGCTGGAAAAGAATATTCGATGGTTTATGATAAGAAAAATGAATATTTTTCATACACATTACAAAATCTCGAACCCGGAAGTTATGAATACAGCTTCCTGGTTACAAAAGATGGTACGACTAGCGAAGTGACAGATCCGAAAAATACAATTGATGGAAAATCAACCATTACGTACACGATTCCTAGCGTATCCATTAATGCAAAAACTAGTCCAAATAAGATCACATATAATGAAAATGCAGTTCTTTCTTTCGATATTGACTCGGAGGAAAAGATTGGTTTTCAAGAAATGTATGCTGACCTCACAGCTTTAGGAGGTCCACCGAAAGTAAATATTGATCCCCAATTACAAGCATTAACAATTGCTGCGGCTGATACCGTTGTTGCCGGTAAAAAAGAAATTAAAATAACTCTTGTTGATGAATTTGGGAATAAACATGATCAAACTGTTGAAATTGATGTGGCACCAAGAACATCGGTAGGGGAGCTGGACTTCGATTGGGATGAGGCTCGGATTTACTTTATGTTAACCGATCGTTTTTATGATGGGGACAAGAGTAATAATCCGGAGCACGGTTATGACCCTACCCACAGTGAAGCTTATCATGGAGGGGATTTCCGAGGAATTATAGAAAAGCTTGATTACCTTGAAGATTTAGGGATTAATACAATTTGGATTACACCAATTGTTGATAATATTGACTTTAATAAAGGATTAGATTTCAAAACCGTCGATGGATTAGAGGCTAAACAATTTGCTTATCACGGCTACTGGGCAAAAGATTTCACATCATTAGACCCGACATTAGGTGATATAGATACCTTTAAGGAACTTATTAAAAAAGCCCATGACCGTGGCATTAAAATTATGGTGGACGTCGTCTTGAATCATGCCGGTTACGGAATGAAGGATATTGAAGAAACTTGGAAACAAGATGCACTATATTTACCGACTGATGTGGAAAGAGCTCGTCTTGAAGGGATGCTTCGTGATGTTGATGAAGACCCGGTTGTTCGTGGTGAACTCGATCATTTGCCTGACTTGAAAACAGAAGATCCTGCCGTTCGTGCAAAAATCATTGAATGGCAAACCGCTTGGTTGGAAAAGGCAAGAACGGATCGGGGAGATACAATCGATTACTTCCGGGTCGATACGGTAAAGCATGTCGACCCAACGACTTGGATGGCGTTTAAAAACACTTTAACAGCAATTGATCCCGGCTTTAAACTAATTGGTGAATATTGGGGAGCAAGTATAAATAATGATGGAGGTTACCTCCGTTCAGGACAAATGGATTCACTGTTAGATTTTGATTTTAAAGAAAAAGCGAAGGAATTTTTAAACGGGAATATTGAAGGAGTAGAACAATATCTGAGGGAGCGTAATGCAAAAATAGACAATACTGCAACATTCGGACAATTTTTAAGTAGCCATGACCAAAATGGGTTTTTATCAGAATACGTTAACGGTGACGTAGGTAAACTCTTAGTAGCTGCAGCCTTGCAAATTACTTCTAAAGGACAACCGGTCATTTATTACGGAGAAGAATTAGGAAAATCCGGAAAGGCTGATTGGGAAAAAGAAGGCGATGTTATAAAACAGTTTGGCCAAAACCGAGGTTCCATGCCGTGGGATAAATATGAAAGTGGCGATCAAACAGCAGTAGCCATTCATGATCATTACAAAAAACTATTAAACATTCGAAAAGACTATTCAAAAATATTTTCTAAAGGAACAAGAACATTTGTTAGAGGTGGGAACGAAGAACAATATTCTATTTTTAAACGGGAGTATTTAGGGGATTCTCTCTATGTCGGATTAAACACTTCTAAGAAAGCTAAAGAGGCAACTTTTAAGATTGATTATCCTGCAGGTGCTTCTGTAACGGATTTGTATAGCGGACAAACCTATACAGTAAATGACAAAGGTGAGATAACGGTTAAAATGCCTTCAAGAGACCTTGGAGGAACGATTATTTTGGCATGTGATCAATCTGAACAACCTGAGGTTCCGGGAGATACAGACCCGGGGGATTCTGATCAAACAGATCCGGAAAACCCGTCGGATGGTGGACAAAAACCGATAGATCCTGATCAACAAACACCTGAGTCAGAGTTAAAGGAAAATGTTAAAGTGAATGCAACTGTGAAAAATGGTAAGGTGACAATCGACGATAATTCAATTACAATATTAAAACAAAATGGCATATTAATAGTTGAAGTAACCGGTAAAAATATTGAATTCGTTTTAACAAAAGAACAAGTTCGCTTATTAAAAGAAAAAGGTGTTAGTATCCTATTAACTAATGAAGATGTTTCACTTCAAATGTCGGCTTCGGTCTTTCCTGACAGCAAGGTTAAAGTTCAGATGAAGCGGATGAAAGATATAAAAGAAGCAGTGAGTGCCGTATATGATTTTAACATATTAGATGAAAACGGAGCGAAAATTACTAATCTAAGTGCACCGGTTACCATTACGTTTGAGGTAGGAAATGATCATTTGAAAGAACTAAATGTTTACTACTTTAACGAAACAAAAAAACAATGGGAATTAGTTCCGGGTGCTGTTTATAAAGAAGGAAAAGTAAGTGTTAACACAACACATTTTAGTACTTTTACTGTATCTGACCAAGATTTAACTGCAAAAACAGTTTTGCCGGAAGAAGGGTATGTACTTCCAAGTACAGCAACAAACGAATACAATTTGTTGGTGCTGGGAGTAATCCTCTTGGCATTCGGTTGGATGGCACTCTATATGAGAAGATATATTAAATCAATTCGTTAAGAACGAAAAGAGATCCCAACTTAAACGGGATCTCTTTTTCACAAATCAAAGGAAAAATAAATGTTTTCCCCAAAAAATTGTTTTATTGAGTATAGGTCTCATTAACAAAGGGCGATTGATATATCAAAGGTGCTCCAAATCAAGGAAAATGGAAATTAGCGCTAAAACCAAAATACTTTTGGTTTGTAATAGCACCAATTCCATTTTTATTCAGTTGAAAAACTTGACTGAAAGCTTCTTCAAATTTTCTTTGGGTCACTCGCATTTTCCAATTTACCAATTCTGTTAGGTAAAGCAATTGGTGGCTTGCCAATTGTATCCAACCTTACTGCTATCCAGACCAAAATGTTCACAAGTTTGGCCATCCAATCCATGTACTTTTTAGAGCAAAATTATGAAAATAACTTAATTATATTGGCTTTTTTCTATGATTATTCTGATTATTTATTTTTTTCACTTATATTTTTCTTCCACTTGGGCAAGCTTATCATTTTTTCGTTCCAAATAAGCGAGTTCCCTCTGTAATTTAAAGTAGCTTTGCAATCTTTTTTCATCTAAATCACCACTTTGAACAGCAGCTTTCACAGCACAATTTGGTTCATTATGATGTGAACAATTTCGGAATTGGCATTGTTTCGCAAGTTCCTCAATATCTTTAAAACTTTCGGAAAGACCGGAATCTGCTTCCCATAACTGGAGTTCCCGCATTCCGGGTGTATCAATAATTAATCCGCCATTAGGTAACGAGATTAGCTCGCGGTAAGTGGTAATATGTTTTCCACGTCCGTCTCCTTCATGAATTTCTTGTGTAAGTTGTTTTTCTTCACCTAAAAGATAATTTGTCAAAGTTGATTTTCCGGCACCTGAAGAACCGAGTAAAGCAACCGTTTTTCCAGTTTCAAAGTATTCCATAATCTCCTCTAAACCGGTTTGATTGACCACACTAACTACATGGACAGGCACTCCAAAAGCTACAGTTTCTACACTACTTTTATATTTTTCAATACCATCACATAAATCAGCTTTTGTCAGCACGACAACGGGATTTGCGCCGCTTTCCCAAGCCATTAATAGATAGCGTTCAAGTCTCCTTGGATTAAAATCTTGGTTTAAAGATTGAACAATGAAGACTGTATTTATATTAGTTGCAATAATTTGCTCTTCTGTTGTATTTCCGGCTACTTTTCGCGAAAACTTACTAAATCTTGGCAATAAGTGGTGAATCGTGGCTTTCTCTTCATTTATTCGCTCAGTAAGAATAACCCAATCCCCAACTGCAGGAAAATTCTCTCGAGAAATTGCTTCGAAACGATATTTTCCGGATACTTCGGCAAAATATTCGCCATTGTCAGTCATAACTCGATACATATTCTTATGTTCAAGGGTAATTCTCCCTACAGTAAATCCATCTTGCTGATATTTCGTAAAAACCTGTTGTAGTGTTTCATTCCAACCTAAATCTTGTAAGTTCAATTTCGATTCCTCCTAGGAAAGGTAAATTTTGGCAAAATAAAAAGACCGCACATACGGTCCTTGAAAAATAAAACCCTATGAGCCGGCACTGCCCATAAGATATCTACCATTCCCAAAAAGGAGAATTACAAACAATAGATACGAGGGCTGTGCAAATATGTTCAGTTGCTTGTTATCCTTCATAACTTGCTTTTTCATAAAACATCCCTCGCTTTCTGGTAATTCGTATTTTAATAATATTCGACTCTTAAGGAAAAGTAAAGTGATTTAATGAAATTTTTTGTCATTTTACTTATTACGTTGGGAGTACAGCGCAAATAAATGAACTATACAAAAGGTGTCGATCGGAAATGGTCGGCTCTTTTTTAATACGTTAAGAAAGTATAAATTACCAGCAAAGAAGCGAATTCGACGTAGTTGGAAATTTTAAGAATTAAGTATAAGTGCTCTTGCGGCTTTGCTTTCGCCTAAAGGCTCGGCAATCGCCGAGTTTTCTTTAAAAGATAAGAAAGTATAAAAATACAAGTAAATAACTTGGAATTAGTTTTATTGTCTAGCTCCGAGCGCCAGCGACTAGCAAACTTCACTCCCCTCCACTACGATAAGTCAACATCGGCTCGTCACTCGCCGTGTTTCCTTTATCTCATTGCGGGGCGCTCCAGTTTGTACGTCGCTAAGCGGGCGCTCTGCGCTTTTCTTATAGTTTGGCAAACAATAAGGTCAAGGAATAAATAAAAAGTGGACTTTGGGAAAAAATGACTCGATTTTCTTGACATGGAAATTGTCTTAGTGTACCATTTGATTAGTACACTAAGACACGGAGGTATTGGGGGTGAAAAAATGGAATTCAATAGTAATTTACCAATCTATATTCAAATTATGAACCTAATAAAAACAAAAATTGCATCGGGCGAACTAAATGGGGGTGATAAATTGCCATCTGTACGAGAATTTTCAAAAGAGATGAAAGTAAATCCGAATACGATTCAAAGGGTTTACCAGGAACTGGAGCGGGAAAAACTGGTTTTTACACAAAGAGGCATGGGGACGTTTGTAACTGAGGATACAGATATAATAAAAAACTTGAAAAAGGATCGAGCAGCCGAACTGATAAATCAGTTTTTCCTCGATATGGGAAGTCTTGGTTTTAGAATAGATGCGATAAAAAAAATGGTTTCAGAATGGACCAATAAGGAGGAGAGCATATGAGCAATATCGTGGAAATAAACAATCTGACAAAAAAATATGCAAACAAAACAGCATTGGACAACGTTAACTTGAATATTGAACGAGGAAAAGTGGTCGGTATCCTAGGACCGAACGGCAGCGGAAAAACGACGCTGATAAAAATTTTAACAGGACTGTTAAGGCAAACGAGTGGAGAAGTTTTGATTGACGGAAATAAAGTCGGGGTGAAAACGAAATCTGCTGTTTCCTATTTACCTGATCGAAATTTTCTGTATAAATGGATGCGAATTGAAGATGCCTGCCATATGTACAAAGATTTTTACACAGATTTTGATGAAGCAAAGTTTAATGAATTGCTGGCTTTTATGAATTTGAACAGAAGTATGAAAATTGATAGTTTATCAAAAGGGATGCATGAAAAATTAAATCTTGCTCTTGTCTTGTCGAGAAATGCAAAGTTGTATATTTTGGATGAACCGATTGCCGGTGTTGATCCGGTAGCTAGAGACCAGATTTTAGATGCGATTATTAATAATTATAATGAAGATAGCTCAATGATTATTACGACACATTTGGTCAGAGATATGGAGAGCATGTTTGATGAAGTTGTTTTCTTAAAAGATGGACAGATCGTTTTAACTGGAAATGCAGAAGCACTTAGGGAAGAAAAAGCTAAACAAATAGAAGAAATTTATAAAGAAATATTTGGTGAGGGGTGAGTTATACGTGGTTAAATTAATGAAATATGAAATTAAAGGCACGTACAAAATTTTATTAGGGATTTTAGCATTGGTTTTGATATTAATTACCGGAATTTATATGTATTCAAGAGATAGTTCAAATTTCTTGAATTTCGGAGCGATTTTCATGACACTTTCTGTACTCGTCCTGTTTGGTACGAGCTTGGCAACCTTTTTATATATAGTCAGCTCTTTCAAAAATGAATTATATGAAGATCGTGGTTACTTAACCTTTACGCTTCCTTTAACGGGAAATCAAATCGTTGGGGCGAAGTTACTTGTTGCAATGTTTTGGTTTTTTATTTTAGGGCTGGCCATCTTTTTATATAATTTAATGATGATTTCTATTTTTAGCACTTCTGAGTTTGATTTTTCCGAACTGTTCAAAGCTGTAGGTCAAGTCGTTTCAGTGAAGGAAATAATTATCGGTGTTATTGGTGGAATCTTCAATTTAGCTAATTTCTTTATTCTAATTTATTTTTCAATGGCACTTGGCCGAGTAACGTTTAGAAATAAAAAAATTGGCGGCTTATGGTTTGTTATCTTTTTAGTTTTAAGCGGACTTCTAGCATTTATCCAAGTCCAAATTATTGAGCTGTTTCCTTATTATTTTGATATTAACACATTTAAAATGGGAACGATGGAAGAGTTATATAATTTTGAAATAAGTATAGGTAACGAGGTGAGCATTAGTTCAGAAACAGGCATATTCAAGCTTAATATTGCATCAAGTATATATAATATTATTGAATTGATTGTACTCTATTTAGGAACAGCTTACTTAATTGAAAAGAAAATCGACTTGTAATCCTAATTTTATTTATGTTCCGGTTAGCGGGTGAGAAGTTTTCGCCCGGCAATCGGCTATTTACGGAATTTTAACAGATTGTATCTAAAATATAAACAATATTCGTTATATTTTGGTATTCTGATAAAGATAATATAAAACTTAAGTTTCGCACCTTGTCAAACAAATAAATCAGCGAAACCTCATCTCGTCGACATTTTGGGTGAGAAACTCTCATTTTTGACGACGAAATCCCAACCTGTCTTTGGGGCGCGAAACTCAAGTAAAAATCTAATCCGGTATGGAACATGTTAATGAAATAGAGTAGCTGCAAAGGAACCTACAAAAAATGAATGTAATAAATTACTTGACAGATGATTTTCGAATTAGTATTATAACTTATAAAATTATGTTTTGAATGTAATGAACCTTTAGCATATCGTTAATGATGAATTGGCGGTATGAAAAAGGATGTAACGGTAATTACATTTTTGAACGGTGTACTTTATTTGAAATAATATTATAGATCGGGTCATTTTTATTGCCCAGATTAATTGAATAATAGGTAGACGGATTAAAAACCGAGGACCGGTTCGTTAATCGTAAACCGACAATTTCCACGTTTTATGGTAATTGAATGCCATACAACGGATGAAATTGTCGGTTTTTTATTTGTCAAAGTTGTGTTGGAAAGGAAAGAAATAAATGAGGATGAACTGTAAAGATAGACAGCTTCGAAAAAAATTATATCGCAACAGGGGGGATTTCCATGCATGCACAAATTGAACCGAATTTCATCATGAACGTCTTTTTTATCATGATTGCATTCCCAATTATAAGCGGAATGATCCTGTTGCATCCAAAAATACCATTATCGTTTTTACAAATCCACCTGTGTTTACTTGTACCGGGGCCGATCATTGCTCTCTTGGCAATATTTTATTTACATGAAAGTATTGTCATAGGACCGTGGCGACTAGACTCTTTATCGTGGGTTTTAGCCTCATTTGTTCTAACAATTAGCCTTATTTTACAAAAGTTCTCTGTCCGTTATTTATTTGGAGACCGGTCTTATCGAAAATACTTCATTCTTTTTACACTGACGACTGTTTCCAATGCACTTGCTTGGTTTAGTGATGATCTCCGTCTGTTGTTGTTCTTTTTTGGCGCCACTTTATTCGGATTATTTTTACTAATTGGTTTGAAGCGGGAATGGCAAGTAGCGAAAAAAGCAGCACTGAGTTCCGGTCGAATGTTTTTGATTAGTTGGCTTTTCCTATTGGCAGCGGTCATTTGGCTAAGCGAAAAAACCGGTGAATGGCATTTATCAATGGCTCTTAGTGAGACAGAAATTTTACATTCATGGGAAAAAACCGGGATGAACTTGTTATTGGTTACAGCGGTTCTTATACCGGCAGCTCAATGGCCTTTTGGGAAATGGCTACTAAATTCCGTTGTTGCACCGACACCGGTTTCGGCAATCATGCATGCGGGGATTGTCAATTCAGGGGGAATGTTGTTAACCCGTTTTGCCCCCCTTGTTCAAGAGAATCTTTCCCAAACCGTTCTAATTGTTATTTCCAGTTTTTCTATATTAATTGGAACGGGTATCATGCTGGTCCAAGTCGATTACAAGCGGCAACTTGTCGGTTCTACGATTGCCCAAATGGGATTTATGCTTATTCAGTGCGGCTTAGGGGCATATGCGGCAGCCATTACCCACGCGGTGCTTCACGGATTATTTAAAGCTACCTTATTCCTGCAATCGGGTTCTGTTTTTGATCAAAATAAAGATAAGATAAAGCTGGCAACCGGACATCATTCACCGGTTTTGATTTTTATCGGAATTATACTTGGTTTAGGTTCAGGAATTGCCATTTGGTTCTCTTCTCCTAATCATTCTTATCAATTGGTTAGTGCCATTATTTTAGGTTGGTCGGTTGCATTTTCATGGGTTCAGCTTGTTGCAAGGAGCAACGAACAAATGGGTCGTTTTGTTGGCGGGTTGCTGTTTATCGGAACGGGAGCGGTATATTTGATTGTACAAGGGGGATTTCATGAAATTTTGCATGAAGTTCATGAATCGGTTGCCGGGACATCCTCATTTATTGCCGGTGTTTTCGTTTTACTCATTTTAACACTTGGAAGTTTATTTAGTGCTTGGTTAATGAGCCACCGTTCTTCACCGCTTTATGCAAAAGTTTATTTTTGGTTGCTTCGATTAGGGGAACCGGATCAAGAATTAATTGAAAGCCATCCAAAATATTTAGCACAAATACCTTTGCAAGGAGGGAGCTTCCGTTGAGTACAACATTAGCTAAACAAATGACAGTTGAAAAAGAAGCGGATTTACTAAGTCTGAATCTTGTTGAATTGGTAAGTTCTGCTGCAAAAGTAATTTCCCCCTACGGCCCGATTGATAAATTCGCGGCACGGAATCCTTGGGACGGTATGGAATCTCTTCCTTTTGAACAAGTGGCAAGGAAATTAAAGGGGATTGTCGATGTAGATATTTTCCCCGATAAACAAATGATTAAATCTGCTTGGGAATCCGGGAAAATTAATAAAGGTCATTTAATTGCAAAGCTTGATCAATGGCTTGAGAGGAATGTCACAGAATTACCCGATAATCTAGCAAAGAAATTTTGTTTGCCAGCATTAATGGATTTCAGTGATGGCAAGAAAAAGAATATGAGCCCGGAAATAAAATCAGTGGCCAAGAAATTAGTACGGCTCGGTCATGATATAGAAGAAAAATTATTTATTAAAACTTTGAGTCAGCAACTGGAACAAATTGGCACCCTCAAAGCCGCGAATCTATTAAATCAATATATGATTAAGTGGTGTAAATTGTATTTGGATCGCTCTCAAGCAGTTTTGTCAATGCCTTACCGGGAAAATGGATTTTATTTTGCATGGAGAAGTTCTGCGCAATTAGATCCAAATTTTAAACAATATCGTGATGAATTATTACAAACCCCTGAAGCTGCAACGACTGCACTTGAGGAAGCCTTGTTAAAACTTGGCATTCCTTATTCTGAAATTCAATCTTATTTGGAAGCTCATTTGCTTTGTTTACCGGGGTGGGCGGGGATGATGCTTTGGCGAGCAGAAAATGTTCAAGGTGAGGAAAATTTGCTTACCGAATACTTGGCTGTTCGACTTACGACCGAATGGCTATTAATCAAAAAGTACCTTCCTTTACCAGAGCAAAAACAAAACCAAACAGGGATGATGGAAGAACTATTACAATCATGGGTGAATTGGGGAGAATTGCCTGCCGATAGTTGGTTTCATTTGTCTTTTTCTGAAATAAAATCGAGGCTCTCGTTAGCACTTCATTTTGATGAAATTGTCCGTAATCAATTATGGTTACAAGCATGGGAGGAAACGTATGAAGATGAGCTGCGGAGAATCATTACTGGAAAAAATCCTTTTAATAATCATGTAACGAAACCGAATGCGCAATTTGTCTTTTGTATCGATGTTCGCTCGGAGCCGTTCCGACGTAAATTGGAAAAAGTCGGTCCGTTTGAAACAATTGGAACTGCCGGGTTTTTTGGCCTACCGATCGAAACATGTGAACTTGGGAGTGACCATGTTCATCCATCTTTGCCGGTCATGTTTAAGCCACAATATAAAATTCGGGAAACGTCAGCTGTTCCCGAGTTAAAAAATTATTTAGAAAGACAACAGGTAGCCGGTTCCTTTTCACATACCTTTAAAAACTTAAAACAGCAATTAATGTCAAGTATGTTACTTCCGGAAATTAGCGGTCCTTGGTTAAGTTTACAAACGTTGGCGAGAAGTTTTATGCCACGACGAGCCGGAAATAGTTTACGAAAAATGCGAAAATCATGGGCAAAGAAACCTGCCACCCAACTTACTTTGGATCGGAAGGAAAGAGCTACACAGTCTATACCAACAGGATTTTCTAAGGAGGAAAAAATTCATTTTGCCCGGCAAGCATTAGTGACGATGGGACTCATGGACCAGTTTGCGCCGCTTATCGTTATTTGCGGCCATGGAAGTATTAGTACGAATAATCCATATGCGGCAAGTCTCGATTGTGGTGCTTGCGGGGGAGCGTCAAGCGGGTTTAATGCAAGAGTATTAACTTCAGTGTGTAACGATCAGGAAGTTAGAAAAGCATTAGCTGAAGAAGGAATTGTCATTCCACATGACACGGTGTTTGTGGCTGCTGAGCATATTACATCACTTGATGAATTACGCTGGTTGGATGTACCAAATCTTTCAGAGAGAGCAAAGGAGGCTTTTGAACAAGTTCAAGCTGCACTTCCTCAAGTTCATGAAGAAGCAAATGCAGAGCGAATAGGTCAAATACCGTCTTATAAACGCAATGATAGAGACCCAAGTAAGGAAGCAAGACGTTTAGCAGAAGACTGGAGTGAAGTTCGTCCGGAGTGGGGGTTAGCCAAAAATGCCAGTTTTATTATCGGTGAACGGAAATTAACTGAAGCTTGTAACCTGGAGGGGCGCTCGTTCTTACACAATTATGATTGGCGGAAGGACCAGGACGGCACCATCCTTAATAACATTATATCCGGTCCGGTAACGGTTGCCCAGTGGATAAATTTGCAATACTATGCTTCAACCGTTGCACCCCATTATTATGGAAGCGGAAATAAAACAACCCAGACTGTAACTGCCGGTATTGGTGTCATGCAGGGGAATGCCAGTGACTTACTGACAGGTCTGCCATGGCAATCGGTTATGCAGTCAGATCGTGAATATTTTCATGAACCATTACGATTGCTTGTTGTTATTCAAGCCCCAAGAAAATACATCGAGCGTTTACTTGAAGGAAATTCTTTATTGAAACAAAAACTGACTAACGGTTGGATTCGACTTGCTTCTATCGATTCGGACGGCCAATGGATAAGCTGGACGTGATGATTGAAATTTGAGCATTGCTCCTTTTGCAAAAATGTAGTAAAAAGGAAGTTTGAAAAAAATTATGGATACATTTCGTTATTTGATATAATTTTATCATGATGGTTTAGAGATATAGATAAAGAAAGGGAAAAGATGATGGAGAAAACAAAAGGAGCGCTTGAGGCAGAGATCAGCAAAGCTTTAACACATTGGGAAAAAACATATCTAGGACGCGGGTCCATTTCTGTAAAATCAGATATTTTACGTGATATGATTATTGTTTCGTTGCGTGGGATTTTAACCCCAGCCGAATATTCACTTTGTAAAGATAAGGAAGGATTGCTGTCTGTCAAAGAGAATCGCAATAGTTTGGTAGAATCGGGTGCAGATGAGTTAAAAAAAATCATTTTTGAAATTACCGGTCATGAAGTTACAAGTTTTTACACAGATATCAGTACAAACACCGGCGAACGAATCATGGTTTTTAAATTAGCGGAAGACTTACAAAGTAAATTTGACTAAAAAGAAAGGCTGTTCAAAAGTGGATTCTTCTTTTGAACAGCCTGTTTGTTTTGTTCTATCTTGGTTTCGCACTTAGAAGAGCATATAAATTGATGAAACTTATTCTCGTCGCCAATTTTGGGTGAAAAATGCTCAATTTTGGCGACGAGCTCCGTTCTCGTCGTCATTTTGAGGCGGGAAACTCTATTTTTTGGCGACGAGCCCCGTTCTCTCGTCACCATTTTTGGGTGGAAAACATCATTTTTTGGCGACGAAACCCATTCTCGTCGTCGTTTTGAGGTGAGAAATGCTCAATTTTGGCGACGAAACTCGTTCTCGTCGTCGTTTAGAGGCGGGAAACTCTATTTTTTGACGACGAACCCAGTTCTCGTCACCATTTTTGGGTGAAAAATGCTTATTTTTGGCGACGAGCCCTGTTCTCGTCACCATTTTTGGGTGGAAAACATCATTTTTTGGCGACGAGACCCATTCTCGTCGTCGTTTAGAGGCGGGAAACTCTATTTTTTGGCGACGAGCCTAAATCTCATTGCGAATTTTTGATAAAAAATCCTCTTTTATATCGATGAAACATCCTAGCCGTCTTTATTATGCGAATCTCAAATAAGAATGAAAATAATGATGAACAGCCTTTGCCAACCAGTTTGTACGTCGCGCACAAAGCGGCCCTGTTTCCTAAACAGCACGTTTTTGATAAATTTCCCTATATACTGTCACTGCATGCATTCGTTTTTGATTTATGGAAAAGCCGATTCCCGCTTTGTTAGGTACAGAAATCCACCCGTTGTTTACTTCAATTTCCGGTTCGATAATATCTTCTTCCCAATAATTTGTTGAAGCAGGTATATCGCCGGGAAGGGTAAATCCGGGTAATGAGGCGAGAGCAAGGTTAAACGCTTTTGAAATCCCAAACTCAATCATGCCGCCGCACCATAATTGAATTTGATTTTTTCTACATAAATGATGGATATCCAGTGCATTTTGCAATCCGCCGACACGTCCAATTTTCACATTCATCACTTGACAGCTGCCTAATTGAATCGCACTTTCTGCATCATGGAAACTGACAATACTTTCATCTAAACAAATCGGTGTTTGGATTTGTTTTTGTAAAATCGCATGTTCGACTAGATCATCGTCCCCCAATGGTTGCTCAATCATCATCAACTGAAATTCATCAAGAGCCTGCAATTTTTTTACATCATCCAATGAATAAGCAGAATTAGCATCGACCATTAACGGAAGATCGGGAAACTGATGGCGAATCACCTTAATATAGGAATAATCAAGCCCCGGCTGAATTTTAATCTTTATTCGCTGATATCCAAGGTCATGGAATTTTCCTATTTGTTCAATCGCTTCTATCTTGTTTTTAGCGGCAACGACTGCTCCGGCGGCAACTTGCTTTCGTTCTCCCCCGATCATTTCTGCAATGGATCGGTTGTTTCTTTTTCCATATAAATCCCATATCGCTGTTTCCAGTCCCGCTTTTGCCATATGATTTCCTTTAATTTTGGCAAATAATTGAGATACGTTTTGCGGCTGTTCAATTTTTGTGCGAAATAGGATTGGAATCAAGAAATCTTGCAATATATGATAGGCGGTTTGTACCGTTTCTTCCGTATACCATGGGGAGGAAAAAGCCACCACTTCGCCAAATCCTGATAACCCGTCTTTATCAACTACTTCAACTATAATTGACTCTCTTGTTGTAACTGTTGCAAGATGAGTTGTAAAAGGCTTTTTTAACGGCATCTCAATAACCCTTAATATTACTTTTTCAATCTCCATGTAATTTACCTTCTTATGAAATTTGTTCTATAAAAAACCTAATTAAATTAGCTGAAAAAATCGTTTGAACGAATGATAGTTGAAACGAGTAATAACCAATTTTTGGTACTCTAAATGCATAAATAACGTAAAACCGATTGCTCAAATGATAGCTGAAACAAGCAAAAAACATTTTAGGCACTCTATTTACTTAAAAAGCGTAAAATTGATTGCTCGAATGATACTGGGTCTTCCAAGTGCACTGCATGTCCGACATTCGGGAAGACAATGCGCTGACAATTAGGTAAGTCAGCTTCCATTTCTTTGGCAATTTGGCAAAACTTTTGATCAATTTCACCGGTTAACAAAAGTACAGGGATTTCGCATTTCTGGAGACGATCCCACCAAGAAGGTTGTCTCCCTGTGCCCATTCCCCGTAAACTGTTTGCCAATCCAAGCGGGGAGTTCTTTAAGCGTTGTTTGCGGATCGATTTTTGCACTTGTTGCGGCAACTGGGTTTGACTTTTAAATAGCGGTATGTTTTCCCAATAATTGACAAAATGCTCGATTCCGTCCTCTAAAATAGTATTTGCCAAATGCTCATCTTGCCGGATGCGGTTTTTTCTTTCTTCCTCGGTTTTTAAACCAGGGGAGCTACTTTCAAGAATTAATGTTTTTACACGTTCCGGATAGAACATGGTAAAACTTAGAGCAAGCCGGCCGCCCATTGAATAACCCAGCAAATGAATTCGGTTGATGCCCAGAATATTTAACATGTCGCATAAATCTTTTGCCACAGCTTCCATTGTGTATCTATTTGGATCGGCCGGTGCGTCCGATTTACCATGACCAGTAATATCAATTGTAATAACTTTAAAGGAATCCGATAATCGGGACAGCTTCCAGGTTGAAACATCTCCTGTAAATCCATGCAATAGCATTAGAGGTTCCCCTTGACCGGCTATTTCGTAATAATAGTTGACACCGTTTAGATTAATGACCATTTTTCATCGCCTCAAAATACCGGTCTATTTCTTCCCCGATAAGTCGCCACATATTGCGATGGGATTCAAGATTCGCTTGCCGATTGGTTTGAACTTCAATAACATGAATCCCGCTTTTTTTGGTCGTTGCTTCAATTGCTTGGTCAAATTCTCCCCAATTGGTTATTTTACAATATTCTCCGCCATACATTTTCACCGCATAGGAAAAATCAATGCCGATTGGTGTCCCAAATAACAGTTCATAATGCCTATCAAGCTTGGATTGCGGGAGAAATGAAAATATACCGCCACCGTCATTGTTGATTAAAATAATATTGATGGAAATATCATTCAATTTTGCGGCAAGCAGCCCGTTTAAATCATGGAAAAACGATAAATCCCCAATCACAAGATAAAGTGGGTTTCTGTATACAGCGGCTCCGATTGCCGTGGAGACGACACCGTCAATTCCGTTTGCTCCGCGATTTGCCATTAGATGTATATTTTTTCTCGTTTGATGGAAAAAAGTATCCACATCACGAATCGGCATACTGTTTCCGGCAAAAATGGTACTGTTTTCCGGGATCATTTTTGCTAGTTCATAAATAACTTTTCCTTCATCAAGATCATTCATTGCTTTTAAGTAAGAAGCGATAGTTTCCTTCGCAATATGATTTAAGTCTTTCCAAGTTGAAAAATATTGTGTCTGCCGTGCTTCTATAAAAAACGCCTTGATTGTGTGACAGAATATTGCTTCATCACATTGAACCATCATTGTTCCCAAGTTTTGCGGGTCACGCCAGCCGGAACCGCCATCGACAATAATATGCGGTGAATGCCGCCATTTTTTTAGAAATAGAGTGAGCGGTTTCGATACAGGCATACTCCCAAAGCGAATAATAAGGTCCGGTCTCAGCATGTTTACGGCTTGTTCATTTTTCAAAATCGCATCGTAATTATCAATGACTTGAGAATCGGTAGCTGTGCTGCCACGCAATTGGGACAACGGATCTGCAATAATTGGGTAGCCGGTTAATTGGGCGAATTGATGGATCGCCTCGGCCAATTCAGGTTTATCGATATCACCGACAATAATCAGACCGTTTTCAATTTGTTGGATTTGCTCAGCTATTTCACGTGCTGTTTCATTGGATATAGTAAGATTTCCTTGACTAATCTTCAATTCTTTTATTTTTTCAGTGAAAGGATATGGTTCTAGTATTGGTAGGAGCGGTTCACGCAATGGAAAATTGAGGTGAACCGGTCCTTGTAAATGGCCTGTTGCTTCTTTTACCGCCCGTACAGCGGTATTAAATGTGTACTGTTCTTGTCCAATTTCAGGTAAGGCTAAGTCAGTAAACCAACGAACATGATTTCCGTATAGATGAATTTGGTCAATGGCTTGCGGGGCACCGACATCCCTTAGTTCATGAGGCCGGTCTGCCGTTAAAATGATTAGCGGAACTCTTGATAGATTTGCTTCGACAACAGCAGGAAAATAATTGGCTGCTGCGGTTCCGGATGTACATAATAAAGCAACCGGTCTTTGGGAAGCTTTTGCCATACCGAGTGCAAAAAATCCGGCAGATCGTTCATCAATATTCATATACACATTTAAATCGCGATTTTCTGCAATTAGTAAAGCAAGAGGGGTTGAGCGAGACCCGGGACTAATCACAACATCTTTTACTCCTGCTTGAACAAGACCGGAAACGAATGCGGCTAAATATTCGGTTAGTGCTTCTTGATGATTCATTGTTTTTCTCCTTCCTCAAACCACTCATAAATCAATTTCATCGATAAAATAATGCTTCTTGATGATTTATTTTTCTTCTCCTCCCAGCGCATGCAGCATAGGGCGAAACTTTATTCGTGTTTCGATTAATTCATCTTGCGGATTTGAATCCCGGACTAATCCACAACCTGCATATAATATTGCATTGTTATTTTGAATTAAGCCGGAACGTATGCCAACGATAAATTCGCCATTGCCTCGAAAATCTGTCCAACCGATTGGACCGGCATAGAGTCCGCGATCCATTTTTTCTTTTTCACGGATTATTCTCAATGCTTCTATCGTAGGTACGCCCCCTAAAGCAGGAGTTGGGTGAAGCCGTTCGACCATTTTGAAAATCGATTGTCCTGCTTTGGCCCTTCCTGTAATTGGTGTATATAAATGTTGAATGGCCGGTGTTTTCATTAAAATCGGCTCTTCCGGGACAATTAAGTTCGTACAAATGGGATTTAGTGCATTTTTGATCATGTTTACAACCAGCTGATGTTCATATCGATTTTTTGCGTCATTTAATAAATTCTTACCGAGCCATTCGTCTTCACCCGGATCTTTGCTTCTTGGTGCAGATCCGGCTAGACATGTGGATAATACTTCTTCACCGGTTTTTTTCACTAATCGTTCCGGCGATGCCCCCAAAAAACAGCTGGAACCGGATTCTAATGCAAACGTGAAACTACCGGATTGGTTTCTTCTTAGTTGTTCCAAAACTGTTGCAATGGAAGGCGATTTTGAAAACTCAATGATCATTTTTCTTGCCAAAACGACTTTTTTTATATCGGTGGATTTTAGCAGGTTTACAATTTCTTCAACTGCTTTCACCCATTCGGCTTGTCCTATTTCCGTACATGAAGTAATCGAGACTTGTTCAACAGCAACAGTCGATTGCCGAGCCAATAAATCGTTCATGTATTCCTCTATATGTTTATATAGGGAAGTTTTGTTTTCCCCAGCTGGGTCCATGATTTGGTTAAAGGTTAAAAAATGTTGACCATTTACGATTGTCAGCATGTATTTTGGCAAATAAAAGAAGGTGTCTCCAAAATCGCTCCATTCTTGTTCTATTCCTGTATCCGGGTCAAAAGAAAAGCCGCCGAAAAGAAGCGGTCCCGTTCCGATTATCGAGGAACCTTCTATTTCAGCATTTTGAACGATATCTTTCCAAAATTGATGAATATCATCAAAACGATTTTTTTTAGCCAGGTTGGAAAATAGTAAAGCAGCTCCAACGCCAACTAAATAAAAATCTTCATTAGCACTCTTCCAGAAAAATCGTTTTCCTTCTGTAATTGGAGTGCCCTGTTTATAAAAGACAACCGGATCAAATGGATCAATCGGTGTCGTTAAACTAAATAGTGTTTTTTGTTTTGTTTCAAGTTGTTTGATTATATTAGAATGTGCAATAGCTTGATTTTCCGCTAGTAACATTTCTCAAGGCTCCAATCTAGAATTATTATCGATAATATTATATCTTAAATCTGCTCATAATTGGAGGATTAGCTTTTATTGGAAAGTTGAAAGTAAAAGTGGCGGATTCCGGGGAGGCATCTCATTGTAAGAAAAATCATTCGTTGCACACAGAAATTTTTTAGTAAATACATTGGAGTCTATCCGTCAATTTTATGATAGTTGACTCGTTCTCTGATTATATCGGTGTGTACTCACAATGGCGATCGGATAGACTCCTGATAAGCATGATTTTTATATCAATTGTAAAAACCTCATCAATCTAGGTACAGCAGATGTTATACCGCTATTTTTTATATCAATTCGCAAAACTGCTTGCAACTCCAACAATCCCGGTACACTAGATGTTTCATACAGTTATCTGTATAGCGACTATTAAAAACTCACCAAGTCCAAGTACACTACCGTTATTTTGTATAGCGATTCGCATAACAGCTTGCGACAAAGCTTTCCGGTTTTATTTTCGGTTCTACCCCGATCGATTCCATACGGGAAACCATTTCTTTTACAAACTTTCTTGTTTTATTTTTCCGACCTGCACCTATATCGATATGTCCTTCAATGATCAAACTGGCTCCTCTGTATATATTTGGCAAGATAATATCAATCAATCGGTTTTTCTTTTCTTCAGTAAATAACGAAACCACTTCCTCTGTTAAAGTTGTTTCAAAAGAGATCCGTTCGTGTAAATTTGTCATTTTCCTTGGAACAATCACTTTACGAATACATGCCCAGACTCCTTTTCTTTCACGCTGAATGACAATTCCGGTAATGAATCTCGTGTCATCTTTATGAACTTGGGAATCTGTACCGAACATAAGTCGATAGTTTCCGGTCGGATCACTTTGCATAAACCGGATAATATGTTGAAACACATCTTCAAAAGACATGTTTTTTTCTGTCAAATTTTGAAATTTGTCATTGAAAACAGGGAATTTTCTCATACTCCTTTCATATATAAATAGCCAGTATAAATAGCCAGTTCTATTTTTAGTATATTCAACAGGAACCTGATTTTTCATTTCAGTAAAGTAAACTTTTGAAAAACTACATGAAAATGTGTTATCCAGTAAGGAAAGATGATTTACGGAGCGGGGAGCCCAATTTTTTGAAGACAAAAGCTTACGAAATTTTTCATAAAAACCCCTGTAATCCATAATAGAACATGTTATAATAAATAGTCCATGTTCTATTATTAAATTAATGGTTTTATTTATAAATACGTGACAAAGAAGTGTTGATTAATGAATAAAAGAAAATTGGTTCAAAAGAGCCGACGTCAACTGCCGGCTCAAAATGAAAACCGCATGCGAACAAAATTAAAACAAAAAACGATCTATTTACTAAATAAATACTTTACCGGTGACTCCATTCGCTATCAAGAAGTTATCTCGATCATCATCCCGATTTTAGTGGACCAGGCCTTTTTAATTTTCATGAGCTTACTGAACACGGCGATGGTTGCCTCAGCCGGAGTTGCTGCAGTTAGTGCCGTTAATATGGTTGACTCCCTGAATATTTTTTTAGTAAACGTATTTATTGCCATTGCTACTGGTGGTACGGTCATCGTTGCTCAATATAAAGGTATCGGGAATCGGAAAATGGTCACCAAGACTGCGACACAAGCAGTATCAGCGGTAACCATTTTTTCCGTTTTACTTAGTGTCCTCGTTATCATTTTTCATGGACCCACATTGAATTTGTTGTTTGGGGATGCAGAAGCCGATGTTTTGCATAATGCGAAACTTTATTTAATCGGGAGTTGTTTTTCTTATCCTTTCATCGCCATTTATCAAGCTGTTTGCGGCGGATTAAGAGGAGTTGGGGAAACGAAACCGGTTCTGGTGCTTTCTTTACTAATGAATCTTGTTAATACGATTTTGAATGTTATTCTAATCATAATTGCTGATTTAGGCGTCTTAGGTTTAGTTATTTCTGTTATCACGGCAAGAATCATAGGGATGGCCGCTTCCTTACTTTATATTATAAAATATAATCACACGATCCGGTTTCGAATCAAAGAGGCTTTACACTTGGATTTTTCCATTTTAAAAAAGGTGATGTTTATCGGCATCCCGTTTGCTGCTGAACAATTATTTTTCAATGGCGGAAAGCTGATCACCCAAACATTTATCGTTAAATTAGGGACGCTGGCTTTGACTGCAAATGCAATTGCCGGTTCGATTACGTTACTGTTTCAAATCGGTCCGAATGCACTCAGTATTGCGATTGTTACTGTCGTTGGGCAATGTATTGGCAGGAGAAACATTCGCGATGCAAGGCGATTTACTATGTCTTTCATTGGTTTGTCATCACTGTTTCATATTGTAACATCCGCCGTGTTAATGCCACTTTTCCCATTGTTGATGAAAATGTTCAGTGCACCGAATGAAATTATTCACACGATTTTTATTATCGTACTTATGTCAGCTATCGCTCAACCAATATTATGGTCAGGTGCATTTATTATGCCTGCCGCATTGAGGGCAGCCGGGGATTCGAATTTTACTTCGGTAGCCGCATTGCTCTCCATGTGGTTTGTCCGGGTTGTTCTTGGCTATATTTTAGGAATAACGCTAGGGTTTGGGATTATCGGTGTGTGGGCTGCTATGATCATTGAGTGGTCTGTCCGCGGTATAGTCTTTTACTTAAGATTTCGCGGGGAAAAATGGTATCAGCATAAGTTAGTGTGAATGAAGAGGCTAGCGGGCAAATCTTTTTTTCAATCGCATTTGATTTTATCGATTAGAATAAAACGGAAATAAATTTTTGAAAAAAGGGACCCATAGACAAGAACTCCTTTATTGAAAGGAAGTTTTCAAAACGGGTCCCGCGGCAATTCCTTATTTCATTTCTTTTAAAATCTCTTTTATCAAGGAAATAAATTTTACCTTCACTTTCCCTGCTACATCAATAACTTCATCATGGCTTAACGGTTGGTTCAAAATTCCGCTGGCCATATTGGTTAAACATGAAATCCCCAATACTTGCATATGACTGTGCCTGGCAACGATTGCCTCAGGAACGGTTGACATCCCGACGGCATCTGCTCCCAACGTCCGTATCATGCGGATTTCTGCCGGAGTTTCATAGGTTGGGCCGCTCCACCATGCATATACACCCTCCTGAATAGGGAGGTTTAAATCAGCGGCTACTTTTTTTGCCAAATTTCGAAGTTCAGGTGTATACAATTGAGAGAGATCCGGAAAACGTATACCGAGTTCATCATTATTTGGTCCAATCAACGGGTTTGTCCCAACCAAATTAATATGATCGGAAATGAGCATAAGATCTCCCGGTTGAAAACTCGTATTAACTGCTCCACAGGCATTGGTAATAATTAAAGAATCAACACCGAGTGCTTTCATAACCCGAACGGGAAAAGTAACCTCATCCAAAGTAAATCCTTCATAATAATGAAATCTCCCTTTCATCGTAACTACTTTTTTCCCCATCAATTCTCCAATAACAAGTTCATTGGCATGTCCAAAGGCGGATGACTTTGCAAAATAGGGAATTTCATCATATGGAATGGTTACCGCATGTTCAATTTCTTCGGCAAGCACGCCAAGTCCGGAGCCAAGAATGAGTCCGATTTCCGGCTTGAGATTTATTTTTTCCATTATGTAATTTTTGGCTTGTAAAATATGTTCCGTTTGATGCATGGTCCATCACCTCATGTCAGAATTTCTTTGCGTGATTCAAAAAGTAAAAAAAGCGAAAAATTTTCTGGAGTTTATCATGTGCGAAAAATATGCTCCGTAAGCATAGAGGGCCGTAGCTTCCGAGGGCTTCCAGGCTCGTTCTTTTTTAACCAAAGCTTTGATTAAATACCGATATTTTAACCTAGGACGAGGTGACTGTCAAAAAAAGCAAAAATGTAGTATGTGTAACTTTATGATGTTCGACAGAAGATAGTATTTTTCGGCTAATAGGAAAGTAGAAATTTTTCAATTTCTACTTTCCTAACGCATAAGTGCACAAGGAAAGCTTCGCTGGAATACATCGCAGCCGAAAAAATTTTATATTTTTTCGGTGAACTTGAGAAGCTTCGGTAGCATTACCTCGCAAGCGAAAATGTATTTTCGCTGACTACGGCTCTGCCAACGCCTAAAGGCTCGGCAGTCGCCTAGTTTTCTTTATTTTTGTGAATGATTTTCAAAATGGCAGGAGAAAGGAAGAACTTTGTCGAATAAATAGGATGTATGTAAGCGTTGTAAACCATTTATTTACCTCAAGAAGCATGTCCATCCAAGATTTCCAAGAAAATAATTTGGAAAGTAGGGATTTTATATGAATTATGAAGAATATCAAAATGTTTTAGCATTACACCGTGTACCGGTAACAAAATTACACTCGTCTTTTGATGAACAATCTTTTTCCTTTGAAACGACCGATGATCTTGAAAAAATGCCAAATCAAATGATCGGGCAAAATCGGGCTGAACAGGCAATGGAATTTGGTTTATCTGTAGAACAAAGCGGTTATAATCTGTTTGTTGTTGGTCCGGCCGGAACCGGAAAAATGACATACACGCTCGACAGTATTACGAAATTAGCAAAACAACAAAAAGTACCGGATGATTGGTGCTATGTATATAATTTTGAAAACCCTGACATGCCCATGGTTATTCCGTTTCCTGCCGGTACCGGACAACAGTTTCAACGGGAGATGGAAATATTATTAATTGATATTGAACGAGAGCTTAAATCGGCTTTTAACAGTGAGATATTTGAAAAGAATAAACGAAATATTATTGAAGAGATCCGGACAAAGATGGGGAAACTATGGGAGAAAATCGATGAGTTTGCCCTCCAAAATCAAGTGAAAATAGAGCGGACACCCCAAGGGTTAAACACTATTCCATTATATCTTGGCAGACCGATTACCATGCAGGAATATGAAAGCTTATCAGACTCAAATAAAGAAATGTTGAAAGAACGGGAAAGGCTAGTTGAAGAAAAAATCCAAGAAACAGTTTATCAAATACGTAAACTGGATGAACAGTTGCGGAAAACGATGAATAAATTTATGAGAGAAACCGCTGCATATGCAATAGAAGGTCTTTTTCAGCCGCTTAGAGAAAAATATCAGCATCATAAAAAAGTACTCCGGTATTTCGATTCGTATTTTTATGATGTTGTTGAACATTATTCATTTTTTCTTGATGATGGCGAAGATGACCAAAACATTATCCATGCCCTAGTTGGCACGTCCACGGAGAAAAAACTAAATCGTTATACGGTTAATCTCTTTGTGAATAACAGGAATATAAAAGGTGCTCCGGTCATTTATGAAACACATCCAACCTATCATAACTTATTTGGCAAAGTTGAATATCAAGGTGCACTAGGGAATTGGATCACGGATTTTACTTTTATTAAGCCGGGTGTTCTTCATCTTGCTAATGGAGGTTACTTAATTTTACAAGCTACCGAGTTGTTACAAGAACCTAATGCATGGACAAGGTTAAAAAGGACATTGCAAACAAACAGTATTCAAATCGAAAATCCATATGAAGACCGTGCAGCCATTCCGACAAGTGGACTAAGGCCGGAATCGATTCCGCTCAATTTGAAAGTGATTATTATCGGTCCTTACTATTTATACGATTTACTTTCTGCCTCGATGAAGATTTCCATAAGCTTTTCAAAGTAAAAGTTGAGTTTGGCACCGAGATGGAGAAGACAGAAGAAAATTGTCTGAAAATGGCAAGATTTGTAAAAAACTTTGCCGATAAAGAAGGGTTACTACCGTTTCATCGTCGTGCAATCGCAAAAGTGATTAATTATAGTTCGCGTTTAGTCGAGGATCAAACAAAATTGTCGACCCAATTCCAAGAAATTTCCAAGATATTGGTGGAGTCGAGCTATTGGGCTAAAAGAGAAAATTGTCAATATGTTGATGCACCGCATGTAGTAAAAGCTCTTACGGAAAAGTCAAACCGTTCCAATCATGTGATTGAACAGTATCGAGAATTAATAAAGAATGGAACGATTATGGTTGAAACAGACGGTTATCGCATCGGGCAAATTAACGGATTGGCTGTCATGGGCACAAGAGATTCGGTGTTTGGCATTCCGACAAAAATTACAGCCCAAACCTATGTCGGTAAAAGTGGCATTATGAATATTGAACGGGAAGCTGCACTAAGCGGGCAGATTCATAATAAAGGAATGATGATTTTAACCGGATTTCTTTCAGGAGAATTTGCAAAAAATCGACCCATTCCTTTATCGGCAAGTATTACTTTTGAACAAACATATTCACAGATTGATGGGGATAGTGCTTCAAGTACGGAATTGTATGTGCTGTTGTCCTCTTTGGGTGAAGTCCCGATTTACCAGGGGATTGCGGTTACCGGTTCGGTCAATCAGTGGGGTGAAATCCAACCGATTGGCGGTGTAAATGAAAAGATTGAAGGATTTTATCATATTTGTAAAGAACGTGGCTTAACAGGGAAACAAGGGGTTATTATTCCAAAACAAAATGTCGCAAATCTAATGCTTGAAGATGAAGTTGTTGAAGCAGTTAGGGAAGGACGTTTTCATGTTTGGTCGGTTGAACATATTGCAGAAGGTATTGAAATTTTAACAGGTGTTCGCGCCGGAAATATTCGTGATGAAAATGGCCAATATCCTTCAAACACGATCTTCGCAAAAGTTGAAGACCGCTTTAAAAAAATGTATGAATCATTGAAAGAACAAAAGAAATAAGTGGATTTTTTCGTAGAGTCCAAACCGAATAAAGTCGGTTTTGGGCTTTTTTTAACGCTTAAATTATTCCTCTATTAACCAACCATTCAGGAAGTACAGCAGCAGGAAACTAGAAATATGAGGAAAATTGTTAACATGCGCCCATTTGTTCAACAAATCGTCATACTGATTGAAATTTCATTTAATTACCCTAATTTTGTAGGTATGAAATAGAAAAAATTACGATAAAATTAGGACTATTTTTCTCGTAATCTTTTTAATAGACTAATAATACTACTAAGAATTTAGGGGGACACATGAACTAGTTAATAAATAGGTTAATGGTCGGAGGGGAATTTGCTACTCTTGTTGCAAAAACTGTAGCAGATTTGCAGACAAAAAGTTAGTAATCATAACCCCAAATAATTAAGACTGTTAACCTATTTAATATAAAAAAAGCAAATAAAGGGGGTAATTATGAACGCATTTCAATTATTTAAAGCAGAAATGGGTAAGTTGGCAGAAAAGAAGACCGTCCTTATTTCCGTCGTACTTATGCTCCTTGTCCCGTTAACTTATGCAGCTATTCTTTTATCTTCTAAAGCGGGACCGAAAGATAATATTGACAACTTACCGGTTGCTGTCGTGAATAACGACAAGGGGGCAGAATTAAATGGCTCCCAAATTCAGGTCGGCGATGATTTAGTGAAAGAATTAAAAGCGAGCAAAACATTGGGATGGGAGTTTGTCACATCTGAAGAGGCCGACCGAGGAATAAAGGATAACAAGTATTATATGGTTGTCGAAATACCGGAAGATTTTTCGGAAAATGTAACATCAGTACTGGAACCGTCACCAAAAAAAGCCCAATTAAAATTTAGGCAAAATGAAGGACTTCATTTCATGGGGGCAACCGTCACCGATAGTGCCATTGAAACCATTAAAGCTCAGTTGAATACAAAAGTGACTGAGACTTACACGAAAACATTGTTCGCACAACTTGGACAAGTGAACGACGGTTTCAAAGAGGCGGCTGACGGGTCAAAACAAATTAATGACGGCTCCGGGCAACTAAAAGACGGTACCGGACAAATCTTAACTTCCTTGAATGAAAAATCAGCTGACATTGCAAAACTGGCAGACGGGGCGAAACAGCTAAATGCAGGAACCGGAGAGCTGCTCAACAACTTAAAAGGAAAATCCGGTGATATTAACAAACTAGCCGCCGGAGCCCAAGAGTTAAATGCCGGTACCGGAACACTTTTAAACAGTTTGACCGGAAAATCCGGTGATATTAACAAACTGGCAGCGGGAGCCCAAGAACTGAATGCCGGTACCGGTCAACTCGTACAAGCACTTACCGACCAACAAGGTGATGTTGCAAAACTAATCAATGGCGCAAAAACTTTAGAAACCGGTGCAAATACGCTAAATGCCGGTGCAGGGGAAGTATTAAATGGATTAAAAGGGGCGAAAGTCGGAAGTGAAAAGCTTTATGCGGGGCTTACACAACAATTAATACCCGGAAGTCAACAGCTTGCTGCCGGTGTGGCAGAGGCGAAAATAGGTGTTGAGGAGTCCATTAACCAAATGAAGGAGTTGCGGGATGGCTTATTACGAATAAATCAAGCTGTTCTTGAGGGCTCACCAATTAAACAAACTTTAAATCAAATGATTACTATGCTTAATCAAAGCCTAGCTGATGAAGTGGTAAATGCAAAACAGGCGAAATTGGAGCAGTTAAAACAAGGTGCAGAAAAATTACGTGATGGACTCGATGTTGAAAAAGGTGATTTTGGCAAAGGGCTCGTTTCACTAAATAGCGGATTGAACGCCTTAGTTGACGGGCAAACAAGAGTAAGCGAGGGAGCAAACCAACTTGCTCAAGGAGCTGCTCAAGTATCTTTCGGTAATCAACAACTAGTTGGTACGTTGGCAACAAATGCGAAAAAACTACATGCCGGAGCAACACAGATTAAAGACGGCAATGTCCAAGTCGCTAACGGATGGAAAGAGTTAACGGTTGGAGCTACCGCCCTACATGCCGGAACAACGCAAATAAAAGACGGCAATGCTCAAGTTGCTTCCGGATGGTCTCAACTGACGGCCGGAGCGACAAAACTTCATGATGGGTCAAGCCAAATCAGTAACGGGAACCAATCAGTTAAAGAAGGTTGGACTCAGCTGACGGATGGTGTAACTCAAGTAGATGAAGGACTGTTGAAACTGAAGGACGGCAGCAGCGAACTAATGACAGGATTACAAGGCGGTGCCGAAAGTACGGAACAATTAAAAGTAAGCGATAACAACATCAAAATGTTTGCTGAACCTGTCGATGTTGATAGTGAAGTACTAAACGCTTATCCGTACTACCGAGATTCAAATGCTCCTTACATTTTATCACTGGCGCTATTTGTCGGGGTACTCATTATGTCGCTGGTTGTTTCGTTTGAGAAACCGGCAGTTGCACCTGCTTCCGGACTGGCTTTGTTTGCTGGAAAAACGTTGAAGCTAGGAGTTTTAGCGATTATCCAAGCTATTGTCCTATCTTTATTCGTATTATTCGGTTTAGGAATGCATGTAGAGAATGGGGTTATGCTTATATTATTCTCCATTTTCGTAAGCTTAACTTTCCTGATGATTGTGCTCTTTCTTGTCGCGGCTGCAGGAAATATCGGACGGTTTATCGCACTTGCCTTTATTCTATTGCAAGTACAGACGACAGGTACAAGCCTACCGATTGACATGTTACCGGAGAGTATTCGTACATTAAGCAACTTCTTACCGTTAACGTATTCGATTGATGCTTTCCGTAACATTATTATTCTCGGTGATCTTGGAAGCGTATTTGCAGATATGTTCATCCTACTAATCTATTTAGCTGTATTTGCAGTTTTGGCGTTCATCGTGTTTACAGTTAAATATAAAAACCATGCAGATACATCCGATGAACAGCCACAGTTAACAACATAATTTTTATGAAAAAAACCAGTGTATTCCTGTTTTGGATTACACTGGTTTTTGAATTTTTTATAATTTCAATAATTCCACTTTTCCCTTTGACTTGAAAAATAATAGTTAGAAATATAACGTTGTAGCTTTATAACTTAATGAATATATCCTAACCGGATTGCTTTCACAACGGCTTCTGTCCGATTTTTAGCATTTAATCGTTTCATAAGTTGAGAAATATAATCACGAACGGTATATTCGCTTAAATTTAGCAAGGTTGCCGCTTCAGTCGTGGAAGCACCTTCAGCCAATAATTGCAAAATATCAATTTCCCGCTGAGATAATTTCATTAATTCTATTTGCTCTAAGTCCCACTCAAATCCATTTAAAAACTTTGATAATAATTCCCCGGAACTTCGGCCAAATTTCAATAATGCTGAAAATGTACTTCGATCCAATTTAAATGTTTTCCAAGGACCTTGATCTAAAATGACACCGCCAATTAATTTTCCTTCTGAAGGCACATAGATCGGTGCAACAACGAGCGATTTAAGTTGGAATCGTTCCACATATTGCGCAGGAATTTCATCGGCAGCTTCTGCAATATAAATCGGTTGGAAATGACCGGAAAGATCAGAACTTCCTGCCTCTTTACTTAGACTTTTTGATAAGGTTGGGATTTGTTGTACATAGACTTTTAACTTTTGGATTTCTTCATAGTTAAAATGGTAACTATACACACCTACCCCCATCTGATGATCGGGAGAATAATAGAAAAAAGCACAGCGTTCAAAAGGTAAATATTGGATATATCCGTACAAAATATTCGGAATAGCTTCTTTTAAACTTTTCGAACGCATAATCCAATCATTAAATAAAATAACTGCATCTTTCCAATGTTGGTTTGCATTGGGTCCAAAATGTTCTTCGTTGACAATTTCCAGTAAATGCATAGCATAGGTAAGAAACGGTATAATGGATGACACATCTTTATCTCGTATACAAAAAATCAATGTTTCATTTTGCCATGGGACTGGAAAAACATCGCGTTTTATCGATTGATTTTCCCCTGTAATTTTTAATAAGGACTCTGAAATCCAGAACCATGTTGGCTCAATTCGTTTAAATAAAAGAGGATCAATGGATTTCTCGGAAATTCCAATTACATTTTTCAAACGATATCCTTTTTCTTCATGTTGAATTCTTGCTACCCAATCAATTTGAAGCTGTTTTGACATGACCAGTTCATGGCAGAAATGATCAATATGAAAATTATCCTTTTTTGATATTAATATCAAGTCTTCATAGATCTTTGCAAATAAATACTGAACGGACGGTTGGCGAAAAGAAGGTTCATTATTTTCTTTAATTGCTTTATGCACCGCGTTTTCAAGTAAAGTTAAAATATAGATTAATTGGTGTGTTTCGGGCGGACGGTAAAACGTTTTCATCCATTCCGAGCGAATTTCTTCAATAATATTTTCTAAAGACTGCTCTTCAGATTGAAAAAACTTCAGGAAATAGTTATAAGCGAATTCAAAAGACTCCGCCGTCCTTTTATGAGTATTTTTCAAGTAATCCAAGATTTTTTTGCATTCATAAATAATTTGCTTTTCATTTGACCTTAAAAGATTGATTCCTTGCATCATAACCATATTCATATGGTAATTCAGTGATTGTGACATATTCTTGCCTCCCCTCTTTTCTAACCTTTATTAACCTATTTATATCATATTCATCATTTTTTGGTACAGTAAACGTTGTTAATTTTTCAATTCACGTTTATCCTGATTGTTTCCTACCTTTGTAGGTCCAAAAAATAAATTACCGACAAAGTTAGGAATATATTTTTATAATAATTATAATAAACTGAAAACATCAAGCGGTTTCATTTAAAAATGGGAGGAGGTATTCAAATGAGTGAGACTATTTTAATAGGAAAAACTTCTAAAAAATGGTTTTTCTCCGCTTTATTGGCAAGCTTCATTTTGTTAGGGGGGGTGTTCTTTACATTAGGAATTAACGGTGTGGTTTACGCAGCGGGGGTTGGCGGAATTGGTAAGTTTAATGTTTCCTTTACTGAGATGACAGGTACCGGTTTTAAATTATATGGCGACCTGTATGGTGATCCAAGTAAAAATTCCCAAGCACACGTAAAACCGGTATTTGTCAATGATATTCAAAATGCAAAAATTACAGATCTGGTCATTTCGAAAAATGTGGATATTCCAATTTTAGGGAAGTACACCGTCAAAATTTCCGCCGGTAATAAAGGTACCCCGGTAGAAATTAAAGGGTTAATTCAAAAAGCTGCACTCGTACAAGGGGATGCAGTATTTACCAAAATGGATATTTCGGAAAACTATGTAGAAGCCAATGATCCTGAAGCAGTTAAGAAAGGGTTTACACAAGGAGCAAGTACGGTGACAATTAAAAACGGTAACATTGAAACCCATTATTTATTCCAAGAAATGGTCACATTGCCGGGATTAAAAGTTGAGTTTGTGAAAAATTAATAGCCTGTTTGTCTGGGAGTGTTAATGATGGACAAATTTCAAAACTTTAGAAAAAAATTTAAAAGATGGCGGATGAGCAGGCCGTTTTGGGGAGCGACATTTTCGCTCCTTGCTGGCTTAATTATTCTGTATATGCCGATTCATTTGCTTGAAGTGGCATTACGCCCGGGAAATTTTGTCGTGTTAGGTCTTCTGTTTGGGGGACTAATGACGATTATAGGAATTCTGAGTTATTTTTATACAAGATTAAACATTATTTTTGGTATTATTACGATCTTTTTATCTATTGCATCGATTTTAGGTGCCCTCGGGGGATTATTCGTAGGTACATTATTGGGGATTATCGGTGGCTCATTATTATTGTCATGGAGAGTTGTCGATCAACCGGTGAAAGAGGGAGATAAGGATTATCCAAATTATACGCTGTCTGAAGTGGCGGCAAGTTCCACTGAACAAAAGCTGCAGAATGAATGAAGGGGCTGTCCAGAAAGTCAAAAATTAATCCAATTTGTATAGGCTAATTGAAGTGAGGGTGGCGGCTCCTCCTCGGAAAATGCTAGTCGCATTTTCCTTAGTGCGATGCAAATTCGAGGAAGATTATTCAGAGTCCTGCGGGAACAGCGCGAGCCGAAGACCCTGCAGGAGCGAGGAAACGAGCGACGAAGCGGCTGAGGCCGTGCCCGCGGAAAGCGTCCGCCACCAAAACGAAAGTCAACCGAACCTATTCTTTTAGCAATAAAATTATAGAAGTTGTACTTTTAGGACAGCCCCAAGTTTCATCATATTACAATAGACCTTCTTGCTCATATAAATAGGCATAAGGAATATCAAGGAAAACATATAGTGTATCGGATATTGGATAGGAAAATGTCCGGATTTGTTCGTTTTTCTCGATATCTGTATATAAATCGGATAAAATGCCTTTTTTCTCTATGTTCATCCGGGCGATATTTTCAAAAAAATACGGTCGCCAGCTCCAGTTTTTATTACGGATTTCCTCTTTTAAACTCCAATTGCCGTCATTATCTTTCTCAGCATTGGCGGAAAGTTGCAAACCCTCTTCATTACATATATACACACGAAATGCATAATCGGAGCATGCCTTTCCGATTTTCAAGATCGTTTCATCAAGCGGATCATCCGAATGAATAGACGTTAAAATTGATTTTAATTGTTGATTGATTGCATTTGTTAACGTCATTTGCGCCTTAATTTTTTTTCGCTCATAATTAACAAATAACTGGAAGTCTTTTTTCATTTTTTCTTGACAGCAATCAATGGGAACATACTCTTGTCCGCTTCTGATTAAGTAATTGCCTTGATAAAATCGACCCCCATTACGCCAAGCATGATTTAATTGATGGTAAGTAGATATATTTTTGAACATTAAAGTTGCCCCGATTTTTTGGGATAATAATGAAAGTGAATGGTGTACATCTCTGTATAGATGCGGCGAATCATTATCTTTTAAAAATCCAACATCAATTTTTACCACACTGGGTTTCAAATATGCTAAGCGATCAAAACTGCCGCTCCGTTCACCGATATCATCAAGAGCGATTCGAATGCCTATTGATTTAAAATAGTTGAACAAAATTCGGACTGAATCCATTTCTTCTGTTTTAAACTCTTCCTTTAACTGGATGATTAGTTTATTTATATCGAATCCTTTTTTTGTATATATGTCTAGAAATTTTTCTAAACATTCGCCTCGATCTTTCATAAGCAAGTTCGTATCATAATTGAAAAATATGTACATGGAAGGATCTGTTTTCATTTGATATTCGATCGCTTTTTCCAGTAAAAGGCGACTTAGTTCCAGACGAAATTCATCAGGAATGGACAAATCTTTGAAAAACCAGTCAATACTTTGTACGGTACCATCCTCTTCATGAAAAAATGCTTCAATTTCGTAACCAACCACCAATTGTGTTTCGGCACTAATGACGGGACGGTAATAGGGAACAACACGGTTTTCATGTAACATAATTTCAACCGGATCCATGGCCTCACCTCCGCAGTATTCTCATAAACACATTTTATTACAGTATGGAGGTGGATGCTACTTAAACGAAATTTTCCTGAAAATTCATAAGGTTGTCCATTTATATTAATGAATTTCAACAGTTAAATAGGAAACCTCGACATACAATGATCGTCCAATCAGCAGCACGGTTATATCAAAAAATATGATTGCAAAAATTCGTTTTCTAGTTGAAAACATGGCCTTTCACATAATCTTCAAGGGCGGCTAAAACTTCTTTGTTTTGCTCTTTTGTCCCTATGGTGATTCGAACCCCGTTTGGAAACGGACGGACAATATAACCTTTTTTCAAGAAAAAGTTGAACAGTTCCATTGGTGAAGCCATTCGAACAAAGATAAAGTTAGCTTGGGACGGGTAATATTCAACATTCAGTCTCTGTAAAGTTTGTTCAAAATCTCTCAGACATTCAGCGTTTTTCCGGACACATTTTTTGACAAAGTCTTGGTCTTCAAGTGCGGCGAGGGCTGCCTGTTGAGCAAATGTTGAAGTATTGAACGGGAGCCGGGCAATATTGATTTTTTCAATTAATTGAGCATTGCCGACTGCATAGCCAATTCGGAAGGCGGCCAGACCGTAAGCTTTCGAAAATGTCCGTAAAACGATTAAATGATTAAAATGCGCTAATAAAGGGATAGAATTTGGATAATCATCGGCTGTTACATATTCATAGTATGCTTCATCAAGGACGACCACAATTTCCGGGGGAACTTTTTCCAGAAACCCCACCAGTGTTTCTTCATTTAAATAAGTTCCGCTCGGGTTATTCGGGTTGCAAATCCATACGATTTTTGTACGATCATCAATCGCTTGAAACATTCCGTCCAAATCGAAAGAACCGTTATCTAGTGGGATTTCCCGAACTTGCGCACCTTCAATGATCGCATGATGTTTGTACTGGGGAAAGGTTTCATTGGCTGTTATTATATTGTCCCCTTCACATAAAAGAACACGGCTGATGATTTGAATAACTTCATCAAGCCCGCTTCCAAATAACAACTGATTTTCATCAACATGTAAATGATCGGAAACCTTTTTCCTAAGCTCTGTTGCATAACCGTCCGGATAGGTGGCTGTATCATGAAGTGAACTTAAAACAGTAGTTTCCACATGAGGCGAGCAACCATATGGATTTTCATTTGAAGCCAATTTAATGACTTTATCAATATTATATTCTCGTTTTATATCTTCGGGTGATTTCCCCGGCTTATAAGGTTGCAAATCCAATATTCTTTTTTTCACTGATTCTCTCCCTCACTCTTCATTCCGTTTAAAAAATAAACCTCCACTGATCCAACAGCAGAGGATTAGTTACAGGTTATTTATGATTATAGGTTTTGAATTTATATATGTCAATATTTTTAAAAAATATCCGCTCATCCGATCAAGTAAAAATTTGCGGATTACTTTGTGGTATTTTTTCTATATAATGATTTCAGATGGCTTGAACAGATAAGGTGATGTATTTATGAATAAAAAAGGTTGGTTAATATACAACGGTGGTTTAATTTCTAAAAAATTTTTGGAAATCAACCACATGTATATATCCGCAGCAGCAAAAAAAGGAATCGAATTACAACCGGTTAAAAACAACGAGATATATAGTTTTGTCCTGGATAATTCTTTGCATGTAAAAAAGGATGGTTTGTTTCAGCCTGATTTTATCCTATTTTTAGATAAAGATATCCGACTGGCCAAACAATTGGAAGGATTAGGTTATCAACTTTTTAATAATGCAAATGCCATTGAAATATGTGATGATAAAATCGCTACATTTCAAACATTGGCAAATAAACGAATACGAATGCCGAAAACGTTATTTTCACCAATGATGTTTCCCGGTACGATAGATCCAAATGACCAATTTATTGATCGAGTGGAAAAGGAATTTGATTATCCGATTGTTATAAAGGAAGCATACGGTTCGTTTGGGGATCAAGTTTATTTAGTGAAAAACCGGGAAGAATTGGTCGTCAAAAGGCACCAGCTGCTATACCGGCCTCACCTTTACCAACAATTTATTTCATCCAGTACCGGAAAAGATGCCCGGTTGTATGTGGTTGGGGATCAAGTTGTAGCTTCCATGCTCAGACTAAATGAAAAAGATTTTCGTGCGAATGTAACAAATGGCGGGATGATGCAAAAGTTCGATCCCCCGCAAGCTTTTAAGGAGTTGGCCATAAAGGCATCACAAGCGGTGGGAGCGGATTTTTCCGGTGTTGATCTTTTATTTGGTGATAATGATGAACCGATAATCTGTGAAGTGAATTCCAATGCCCATATAAAAAATGTGTTTGATTGCACCGGTATCGACGTGTCGGAATATATTTTTGATTACATATTGGAGAGAATTGGTTATGCATAGTGGTTTACTGATTTACGGACGGGAAGATTATAAGAAAAATCAATGGTTTGCGGATCAATTCGTCGCAAGGGCACAGGAACAGGGGTTAACGATTGACCTTGTTTTGACGGATGAACTTTTCCTTGGAATTGATGAACAATTTTACGCAGCAGCTAGAAGAAAGCGATTAGCGACACCGGATTTTGTTATTAATCGGAGCCGGAATAGTATCATTGCAACGCATTTTGAAAAGATGGGGTGCCGAGTGTTTAATTCGGCTTTTATAACAGAAATTTGTAATCATAAAGGGAAAACCCATCAATTTATCAACTCACATGGCATTAAATCTGTGAAAACTTGGATTGGAAACCGGCATGATTTTTGTGTTGAGCAGTTTGACGGTGATTTTCCGCTCATTTTAAAATCAGTTGCCGGACACGGAGGAAGAGAAGTATTTTTCATTGCTAACGAAAAGGAATTGACAGAAAAACTAGCCGCATTTTCCGGTGACGAGTTTATTTTGCAGGAAGTTTGTACAAATCCCGGCGTTGACATTCGTGTGTTTGTTATGGGAAACGAAATTTTGGCAGCTGTCAAAAGATATTCCGAAAAAAGCTTTAAAGCAAATTTTTCTTTAGGTGGGAAGGTTGAACCGTATTCACTGAGTGACGATGAAAAGAGATTGGTTAAGAAAATCGCACAACTTGCACAGTTTGATTTTGTCGGGATTGATTTTATTTTAGATGAAGAGGGACGTTTTTTATTTAATGAAATAGAAGATGTGGTCGGTTCAAGAGTTTTGTATAAATGTTATGATATGGACGTTGTCGGCAAGTACTTAGCCTATATAGAAAAGAGTCAAAAAGGGAAATAGGTCATATTTTCAAAAAACTTATTGACTTTTAAAATAACACAGTTTAAACTTAATTCATACTAAAATTATAGGAAAAGATGATATTCTTATCAAGAGAGGTGGAGGGACCGGCCCGAAGAAACCTCGGCAACAGGTTTAAAAACACTGTGCCAACTCCTGCAGACAAATGTCTGGAAGATAAGAAGGAATATGATTAAATCTATCCCTTCTTATTTATCAAAATGAAGAAGGGATTTTTTTAGGGGTGAAATGATGATTGAACAGCGGATTTTATATGATAACTTTACAGATGATCCTTTCAAGAATCAACGGTTTACAGATGAAACAAAAGGGGCGTTGCCTGTTTTACAATGGGCATATGAGACATATGGAAATTCCGTTGTTTACGCCTGTAGCTTTGGGGCAGAGGGAATTGTCTTAGTGGATCTGATTGCAAAAGTTCAACCGGAAGCAACGATTGTTTTTCTCGATACCGGCGTTCATTTTAAGGAAACATATGAATTGATTGAAAAAGTAAAAATCAAATACCCGAGTTTAAATATTCAACTAAAAAAACCGAAGCTGACTTTGGAGGAACAAGCAAAAAAGTACGGACAGGAGTTGTGGAAAACAGAGCCTGATTTATGTTGTTTTTTGCGAAAAATAAGGCCGTTGGAAGAAGTTTTGTATGGAGTCCCGGCTTGGATTTCCGGACTTCGCAGGGAACAGTCTCCAAGCAGAAAGAATACAGATTTTGTCAATAAGGACGAAAGATTTAAATCTATTAAAATTTGTCCATTAATATACTGGACTTGGGAAGATGTTTGGTCATATATCCGTCAAAATGAGTTGCCATATAATATTTTACATGATCAAGGATACCCGAGCATTGGTTGTGAGCCGTGCACATTGCCGGTTACAGATCCAAATAATCAACGTGCCGGAAGATGGGCCGGTTTTAATAAAATAGAATGCGGTCTACATACCCCGGCGAATTGAGGACCGGTTCATTGAAACAAAATGGGAATCAAATTGGGACTAAATTAATTTGTTGGAAAATTGGGAAACCAGAATTAAAGATCCGGTTCTTTGAAACAAAATGGGGAACCGAATGGAGGACCGATTGGATTTGTTGCAAAATTGAAAAATCCAAATAAAGACCCGGTTCATTTGTCGCAAAGTTGGATAATCATAATTTAAAAACATACTATTTTAATATGAATACTGTTTTATAGATTGTAACATAAGAAATGATGAGGTGAAACGTTTTGCAATTTAACGTGAATAACAGCCCATTTAATGAAGAACAACGAGAATATTTGAACAGGTTAATCCCGACATTAACCGAAGCACAAAAAATATGGTTGTGCGGGTTCCTGTCCTTCCCGTTCATTGCCGGGCATGAACAAAGCGTGCAAGTTGATCAAACAGCTGCCCCGAAAATGGAACAATCCATTCAAACTCGTGAAGTAACCGTACTGTTTGGTTCTGAAACGGGCAATGGGCAATCGTTGGCAAGTACGATTGTTGAAAAATTACAAGCAAAACAATTACCGGTGCAATCATTTTCGATGGACGACTTTAAACCGCAAAATTTGAAGAAAGTTCAAGATTTATTAATCATCACGAGTACCCATGGGGAAGGGGAGCCCCCGGAAAATGCCCGGTCTTTTTATGAATTTTTACATAGTAAGCGGGCACCAAAATTAGAAAATGTCCGATTTTCTGTGCTTGCATTAGGTGACGAGTCATACGAATTTTTCTGTCAAACCGGGAAGGACTTTGACAAACGTTTGGAAGAATTAGGAGGAGAACGGCTCTATCCAAGGGTTGATTGTGATGTTGATTTTGAGGATCCGGCAGAACAATGGATGAGCGGAGTAGTTGCCGTCTTACATGAAACAAGCAATGCAAATGCATCGGCCATATCTGTTTCGGAAAAGCAAGCGGCGGCTACTCTGTTGGAGGAAAAACAGTCGGTTTATTCGAAAAAGAATCCTTATCCGGCTGAAGTACTTGAAAATATTAGTTTAAATGGTCGTGGTTCGAATAAAGAAACCCGCCACCTTGTGTTATCGTTGGAAGATTCCGGTCTGACTTTTGAGCCGGGAGACAGTTTAGCCATCTTACCGGAAAATGATCCGGAACTTGTTGACAGTTTAATCAATGAACTCGGATGGAACCCGGAAGAATCGGTGCAAATTAACGAGGAAGGTGATATTTATTCATTGCGAAAAGCCTTGCTCTCCAAATTTGAGATTACTAGACTAACGAAATCATTTATTCAGGCGGCAGCTGAACTGTTTCATAATGAAGAGTTAAAGAAACTTGCAGCACCGGGCAATGAAGAAAAAGTAAAAGCTTATTTAGATGGTCGGGATTTACTTGATTTTGTCCGGGATTTTCGACCGGTACAACTTAAACCCGTTGATTTTATTCATATTCTAAGAAAATTGCCGGCGCGCCAGTATTCCATTGCCAGCAGCTTAAAAGCAACTCCGGATGAAGTACATCTCACCATCAGTACCGTCCGTTTCCAAGCCCATGGTCGCAATCGAAAAGGTGTATGTTCCTCTCAAATTGCCGAGCGGATTCAACCTGGCGATATGTTGCCAATCTATGTGGATCAAAATCCAAACTTTAAACTGCCAAGTAACCCGGATACACCAATTATTATGATCGGGCCGGGAACAGGTGTGGCACCATTTCGGGCATTTTTGCAAGAGCGTGAAGCAGAAGGAATTACAGGGAAAAGTTGGTTATTTTTTGGTGATCAACATTTCTCCTCAGACTTCTTATATCAAGTTGAATGGCAAAAATGGTTAAAAAATGGGGTGTTAACGAAAATGGATGTTGCTTTTTCGCGGGATCAGGCGGAAAAAGTTTATGTCCAACACCGAATGCTTGAAAAAAGGAAAGAATTTTATCAATGGCTGGAAGAGGGGGCTGTTGTTTATGTGTGTGGAGATGAAAAGCATATGGCTCGCGATGTTCATCAAACGATCCTGACGATTTTAGAAAAAGAGGGTGGTTTGACTAGTGAACAAGCCGCTGTTTATCTCGATCAAATGCGAAAACAAAAGCGTTACCAGCGAGATGTTTACTAAAACAGGGGAGGCGACATAGCATGGAACAAAATAAAACAAAACTTAGTGATAATGAGCGGATTAAACGGGAGAGTAATTATTTGCGAGGGACAATTGCGGAAGGATTAAAGGACCCGATCACCGGAGCCATTTCGCCCGATGATAATCAATTATTAAAATTTCATGGAAGCTATCAACAAGACGACCGCGATGTGAGAGATGAACGCCGCCGAAAAAAATTGGAACCGGACTATCAGTTCATGATTCGTGTGCGGATGCCCGGGGGACTGGCAACCCCAAAGCAATGGTTGGAAATGGATCGACTTGCAACTACTTATGCGAATGGAACTTTGAAACTGACGACAAGACAAACGTTCCAATTGCATGGTGTCTTGAAATGGAACTTAAAACAAACAATGAAAGAAATCAATGAGGCACTTTTTACAACACTTGCCGCATGTGGTGATGTAAATCGGAATGTTATGTGTACTCCGAATCCAAATTTATCGGATGTTCATTACGAGGTTTATGAAGCGGCAAAAAAAATAAGTGACCATCTACTGCCGCAAACACCTGCCTATCATGAAATTTGGTTGGACGGAGAAAAAGTAATCGACACAAGCGTTGGTCAAGAAATTGAACCGATTTATGGACCTACGTATTTACCGCGAAAATTTAAAATTGGGATTGCGGTTCCGCCTTCCAATGATGTAGACATTTACTCCCAAGATTTAGGCTTTATTGCGATTGAAGAAGATGGTGAACTAAAAGGATTCAATGTTGCGGTTGGTGGCGGGATGGGGATGACCCACGGCGATTATCGTACGTATCCGCAAATTGCCCGTGTGATCGGTTTCTGCCCAACGGATAAAGTGGTCGATGTAGCCGAAAAAGTTGTTTTGGTTCAACGTGATTATGGAAATCGTTCCAACCGGAAAAATGCCCGTCTCAAATATACGATTGATTCCAGAGGCATTGAATGGTTTAAAACCGAGTTACAAAATCGGTTAGGTTGGGAATTAGAAGAGGCAAGACCATTCCATTTTACCCATACTGGAGATCAATTTGGCTGGGTAAAAGGAAATAAGAAATGGCATTTAACGTTATTTATTCCAAGTGGCCGGGTAAAAGACGATGAAGAGACCCAATTTCTCACCGGATTAAGAGAAATTGCCAAAATCCATACCGGTGAATTTCGATTAACCCCGAATCAAAATGTCATTATTGCTAATATAACAGCAAAAAAGAAAAAAGAAATTGAGAAACTGGTAGAACAATATCATTTAGCTGGCGGAACATATGCATCTCCTTTATGGCAAAATTCCATGAGTTGCGTCGGTTTCCCAACTTGCGGATTGGCGATGGCCGAGTCTGAACGGTATTTTCCGACTCTGCTCAAAAAGATTGAAGCCATTACAAAAGAAGTCGGGCTCAAACAGAATGAAATAGTCATTCGAATGTCAGGCTGTCCAAACGGCTGCTCAAGACCGGCTTTGGCAGAAATCGGATTTATCGGGAAAGCACCCGGAAAATACAACTTGTATCTGGGTGGCGGTTTTGCCGGCAATCGTTTAAATAAATTATACAAAGAAAATATTGGGGAAAAGGAAATTTTAGAAGCTTTATATCCAATTTTCCTGCACTATGCAAAAGAACGAAAAGAAGGAGAGCGGTTTGGTGATTTTGTCATTCGAACCGGTTATGTGGAAGAAGTTCATTCCGGATTAGATTTTCATGGTTCGAAAACGGTCAAAAACATATAAAACACATGCACTAAACGAAAAAATATATTGTTAATTTCTTCATTGATAAGTGGATATTTCATCACTTGAAAATCAGCGAATACGACAATTTTTATCAGCCTTAAAAGGTCTATAAAAAGTTAGCGGATGCCAACAAAGAAAGAATGAGGTGGAACGATGGGGAAAGTTTATTTAGTCGGAGCGGGACCGGGTGATCCTGAATTAATTACTGTTAAGGGTTTAAAAATTATCCAACATTCAGATGTAATCCTTTATGATCGTTTAGCTAACCAAGAATTACTTGCATATGCTAAAAAAGATGCCAAATTAATTTATTGCGGGAAAAGCCCGAACCAGCATACGTTATCACAGGAAAAAATAAATAGCTTATTATGTAAGTTTGCTGCTCAAGGAAAAGTTGTTGCGAGATTAAAAGGTGGAGATCCTTTTATTTTTGGACGCGGAGCCGAAGAAGCAGAAGCGTTAAGGAAATGCGGGATCCCATTTGAAATTGTTCCGGGGATTACTGCCGGTTCTGCTGTCCCCGCCTATGCAGGAATTCCCTTAACCCATCGAGATTACAGTTCCTCGGTTACTTTTATTTCCGGTGTCAGAAAAGAAGGGGCCGATACGGAACAATATTGGCGATATTTGGCACAGGGAACGGACACAATTTGTGTCTATATGGGTGTGAAACAATTACCGAGTATTTGTGAACGACTAATTCGCTATGGAAAAAATCCATCCACACCAATCGCCATCATCCATTGCGGAACAACGACAAAACAAGAAACCGTAACAGGAACGCTGGAAAATATAATCGAGAAGGCAAAACATATTCAAAATCCGGCAATGATTGTCATTGGTGAAGTGGTCCGGTTAAGGGAAACCATTCAGTGGTTTGAATGGAATGCGGTTCAACAAGCATTTCCAATTCAGGCGGCACTCGGTTAGTGAGGAGAAAGTGTATGCTGGGAATTTTATATGTTTGTCACGGGAGTCGTGATTTAGCTGCAATAGCGGAAGTTCAGGATTTTATTGCTTCGGTGATGAATGAGGTCGATGTTTCGTTTCAGGAATGTTGTTTTTTAGAATTGGCTCAGCCTGATATTGACCAAGGGATTGCCAAACTCATTGAAAAAGGTGTAACGAAAATCGCTGTCATTCCTGTGTTGCTATTAAGTGCCGGCCATTACTATATTGATATACCTAAAAAGCTCGAAGCAAACAAAGAACAATATCCGAATATATCTTTTGCATACGGGAAACCCCTTGGTGTCCAAGATCGGTTAATTGATATTTTAGTAGACCGGATTAACGAAACAGGTGTACCAATCAATCATCAGGCAAAAATCCTGTTGGTTGGAAGAGGCAGTACTTATCCGGAAACGAAAGTAGATATTGAAAGGCTAGCAAAAATATTGAGCGAAAAAATCCATTTTAACAATGTAAACTATTGTTTTTTGGCAGCTTGTAAACCGTCTTTTGCAGAGGAATTTGCATTGTCATTAAAAGGTAACTATTCACAAGTATGGGTTGTTCCTTATTTATGGTTTACCGGATTTTTAATGAACGACTTGCAAAAGACCATCGTTACGCATAAAGATGTAAAAAAGCAAATTATATTAACAAAGCAACTTGGAAGCCATCCAAACATAAAGGAAGCATTAAAGGATCGTGTTTACGAAACCGTTCAATCATTATCCTTTATTCGGGGATGACGTTGTGCCAAGAAGTGCCTTACATGGAGCAAAAATCCAGTTATAAAAGGTTTTTGTTGATTTTACGGGAGGGGTATTAATGGCTGTTACAATGAAGGAAGAACAAAAAGGAATTCCGGCCCATGGTGGAAAACTGGTTCAGCGAGTTTTGTCGGGTCAGGAAAGAGAGTTTTATTTAAATATAGTAAAATCGTTAAAATCATTAAAATTGGATCGTTGGAGTTTATCAGATTTAGAATTGATCGCGATTGGCGGTTTTAGCCCGCTTACCGGTTTCATGGGGGAAAAGGATTATTTACGGGTGATAGAGGAAATGCGCCTTAGTGATGGTACGCTTTGGAGTATTCCCATTACTCTCCCCGTGTCCAACGATGATGCGGATCTATATGATATTGGTAAAGAGATAGCCCTTAAAGGGGAAGATGGTATTGTCTATGGAATTCTACGGTTGGAGGAAAAATATTATCCTGATAAAGAAAAAGAAGCACAACTTGTTTACGGGACGACCGACCTAAACCACCCGGGTGTGAAAAAATTATTTGAAAGAGGTGATGTTTATTTTGCCGGCCCGGTCTATTTATTAAACCGGATCGACCACGGCCAATTTGAAGATTTCTATTTCGAACCGGCTGAAACAAGAAAATTATTTGCCGACTTGGGCTGGAAAACAATCGTCGGTTTTCAAACGAGAAATCCCGTTCACCGGGCCCATGAATATATTCAAAAATGTGCCTTGGAATCTGTCGATGGTTTGTTACTCAACCCGCTCATCGGTGAAACAAAATCCGATGATGTTCCGGCTGATATAAGAATGGAAAGTTATCAAGTTATTTTGAAAAACTATTTTCCTAAAGATCGAGCCAGGCTCGTGATTTATCCTGCCGCTATGCGTTACGCCGGACCGAAAGAAGCCATTTTGCATGCAATTGTCCGGAAAAATTACGGGTGCACGCATTTTATTGTCGGACGTGATCATGCCGGTGTCGGTGACTATTATGGAACATATGAGGCGCAAGAATTAATTTCCAAATATGAGGATGAATTAGAAATCCAAATTTTAAAATTCGAGCATGCTTTTTATTGCACAAAATGCGGGAATATGGCGACAGCAAAAACTTGCCCTCATGACAGGTCCGCACATGTTCATTTGAGTGGCACAAAGGTGCGGGAAAAACTTCGCAATGGGGAAGACTTGCCTAAGGAATTTTCGCGTCCGGAAGTTGCTGAAGTATTAAGAAAAGGATATGCAACAAACTGATTGAAGGAAAAAAAGCGCATGGCAAACCTATTTGCGATGTTTAAACCGGCCGGCTAAAACTAAAGTCGTCCTGTTACTACTCATGTCTACCTTCATCCTGTGGACCAAGTGCCCCGCAGGAGAACAGATTTGCTTCTTTTACTCAAATAAGTCAACGGTAACAATTAGAATTTGGGGGAAATGGAATGGGAAATGCAACGAATATTGTTTGGCATGATTCAAAAGTGACGAAGGAAGACCGCCAAATATTAAAAAAACATAAAAGTGCCGCTGTTTGGTTTACCGGTTTATCCGGTTCAGGAAAGTCCACACTTACCGTTGCCGTGGAAAAGGAACTTCACCAACTGGGCGTCCACACTTATCGCTTAGATGGAGATAATATTCGGTTTGGCTTAAACAAAGATTTAGGTTTTAGTCCCGAGGATCGGGCAGAGAATATTCGCCGGATTGGAGAAGTAGCAAAATTAATGGTTGATGCCGGATTAATTACATTGACAGCCTTTATATCTCCTTACCAAAAAGATCGGGACAAAGCAAGAGAGATTATTGGTGAAGCGGAATTTATCGAAGTTTATGTAAAATGCAGCTTGGAAACTTGTGAAAATCGCGATCCAAAAGGGCTGTATAAAAAAGCCCGTGCCGGTGAAATTAAGGAATTTACGGGCATTGATGCACCGTATGAAGAACCGGTAAACCCGGAATTAATCATCGATACAGAAAAACTGTCATTGGCCGAGTCTGTTCAAACCGTGATTCACTATTTACTTGAAAAAGGTTTTATTCCAAAAACAAATTAATGAAATCCATTTTACAATGAACAAAACAGGATGCGCTTGGCGTTTTTTCAACAAACAAATGAATAAGAAAATTTGTTGTTGACATATGATTTGAATTGTTTTATTATTAATTTCAATAAATCGAAAATTTTTAGGCGATGAAGAAGAAGAGTATTCTATTTTGACACAAAAAGAGAGCCGGTGGATGGTGCGAACCGGTGTGATCGGATAGAAGAATGGGCTTCTGAGCATCCAAACCGAACCAAAATTTCGCAGTAGGCTTTGGCGACATTGTCTCGTCGTTATCTGAGACAGTTTAAGTATATTACTTAAACGCTAAAGTGAGCTGTTACAGCTAATAAAGGTGGTACCGCGGTCCCTCGTCCTTTACGGATTGAGGGACTTTTTGCATTTTGTAAAGAAAAAACAGAACATGAATAAATCGATGAGTAAGAAGAGTAGGCGGTTTTGAAGCGTTGAAGAGAGCCGGTGTTGGTGGGATTCCGGTACGTGGATAGTTGCTGAATGGCCTTACGAGAGGTGGGCTGAACAACAAAGACGGGATGTGGATTCGCAAGTTAGATCGAATTTTCCCTGATGTTAAGTAGGTAAACCCGTTTTTCCGGCGTTACACGGATAGGATATCAGATGAATATATTGCATGTATTTTCATCCCGTATCCGAAAAAGATGAAAAGTATTCAATGCTTTTCAACAGAGGTGGCACCGCGGTAATTAATCGCCCTCTGCAGACACAAGTCGTTTGTGTTTGCAGGGGGCTTTTTATTTTTGAAAAAGAAGGGAGAAAAAATGATGGGAGAAACACCGCTTTATAAATTTAAACGAATAAAAAATTCAACATTTACGCCAACGGATATCTATCTCCGTTTGACCGGGAAGAAAAAGTTTCTCTTGGAAAGCACCTTTCAGCACGAAGAAAAAGGCAAATATTCGTTTCTTGGGGAAGATCCATATTTGGAATTTATCGGTACAGGAAATGAAACAACTATGATGAATCATGAGACCGGTCGTTCAGAAAAATTAACAGAAAATACCCTAACGGTCATCAAAAAACAATTACCGAAAATCGATGTAAATCTCCCGCTTCCTTATTACGGAGGGGCAATTGGTTTCATTAGTTATGATACCATTCGGCAGTATGAGAATATTGGAGAAGATCTACCGGATGATATTGAAATGCCGGATATTCATCTGATGGTTTTTAAAAATACGATTGTCGTTGATCATAGAAATCAAGTGATTTATTTAATCGTGATGAACCCGGATAATGAACCGGAAGAGCGATTAAATGAACGATTACAGCAACTCCAAGCCGTTTTAGTGAATCCGTTCCAGGAGAAGGTTCCGGTAATGGAGCCAATCCAATTTTCCCCTGATACAACAGCGGAACAGTTTAAGAGAAATGTAGAAATAGCCAAGGAGTATATACGTAAAGGTGATATTTTTCAGATCGTTTTGTCACATAGGTTTACCGCCGAGTTGAGACAAAACCCGTTTCACTTGTATCAAAGATTGAGAGAAGCCAATCCGTCCCCGTATATGTTTTTTATCGATTTTGAAGATTATATTGTTCTTGGTGCGTCTCCGGAAAGCTTAGTACAGACAAAAGGGAGGACCATTATTACCAATCCGATTGCCGGAACACGTCCACGCGGAAATACCGAAGAAGATGATGGCCGGCTTGTCCAAGAACTGTTGACAGATGAAAAAGAACTGGCCGAACATCGAATGCTGGTCGATTTAAGCAGGAATGATCTGGGGCGTGTTTCCGAAATAGGTACGATTGAATTGCCAACCTATATGAAAATTGAAAAATATCAACATGTGATGCATATTGTTTCAGAAGTAAAAGGTAAGCTAAGAGAAGAATTTACCAGTATTGACGCTTTAATTTCGTGTCTGCCGGCAGGAACGGTTTCCGGGGCACCGAAAATCAGAGCCATGCAAATTATTAATGAGCTCGAGAACAAAAAACGAGGCGTATATGCCGGCGGGATTGGGTTTATCAATTTTAATTTCGATATGAATATTGCCCTGGCCATTCGTTCGCTCGTTGTCAAGGATGGGAAGGCGCATTTACAAGCCGGAGCGGGTATTGTTTATGACTCGGACCCGGAAACGGAATATAGGGAAACGATGAATAAAGCCAAATCATTAATGGAGGTGGCTGGAAATGTACTTATTGATTGATAACTATGATTCTTTCACATATAACTTATATCAATATTTTTCCGAGCAAAAAGTGAATATAAAAGTAGTTCGTAATGATCAAATTTCAATGGAGGAAATAGCTGCATTGAAACCGGAAGCGATTATTATTTCTCCCGGACCCGGTACGCCTGAAGAAGCGGGAATTTGTATCGAAACAGTGCAACGTTTTTACCAATCTGTCCCGATTTTAGGTGTTTGTTTAGGACACCAAACAATTGCCGTGGCATTAGGGGGCAAATTAAGGCAGGCCAAGGAAATTAAGCATGGAAAAACTTCTTTTATATCTCATAATGGTCAAGGGGTATTTACGGATTTGCCGGAGCCGGTGGAAGTCATGCGCTACCATTCTCTTGTCATTGATGAACAAGTTATCCCGGACTCACTGGAGATTGTTGCCAAATCCATTGATGATCATGAAATCATGGCTGTTCAACATCGACATTTTCCAACTTACGGAATCCAGTTTCATCCGGAATCGATTGGTACAGAAGTGGGCAAACAAATGATTCGTAACTTTTTACAAAAAACAAGAGAGGAGATTATAAGATGAAAGCTTATTTGGAGAAGTTGATCAGCGGTGAAGATTTAACTTTTGAAGAAATGAAAGAAGTAACGGAATACTGTCTGGAAAAAGCGACCGATTCGGAAATAGCTGCCTTACTGACCGCCATGCAGGCAAAAGGAGAGACGGCTGAGGAAATTGCCGGAATCGTTGATGTCATTTTAGCAAAGTCTACTTTTAAAATACCTGTCATTACCGACGCAATCGATAATTGTGGTACAGGTGGCGATAAATCTTTCAGTTTCAATATTAGTACCACGTCGGCATTTGTCATTGCCGGAGCCGGGATCAAGGTTGCCAAACACGGAAACCGCAGCATCACAAGTAAATCAGGCAGTGCCGATGTGCTGGAAGCCTTAGGAGTTTCCTTAACCCTTTCAAAAGAACATGTTGAAGAATTATTGCAGGAAAATAACATTGCTTTCTTATTTGCACCCAATGTTCATTCGTCATTAAAACCATTTACAAAAGTAAGAAGGGAACTTGGTATCCGCACGGTTTTCAATATTATCGGACCTTTAACAAACCCGGTTCATTTGAACGCTCAATTACTTGGTGTTTATGACAAAACATTTTTGAAAATGTTGGCAACAGCATTGAATCGATTAGGCAGAAAGAGAGCGGTCGTGATTAATGGGGCCGGCAATCTCGATGAAGCAACCCTTGCCGGTGATAATCATCTTGTTTTTTTAAACAATGGAGAAATCACTTCCTTTACGTTGTCACCGGACGATGTCAATTTGCCAACCTATGCAAAGGAAGAGATTCGTGGGGGAACTGCACAGGAGAATGCAGACATTTTATTGAGCGTACTAAAGGGGAAAAAGAGTGCTTATTATGATACGGTTTTGCTGAATGCCGGACTGGGAATTTTTGCGAGCGGAAAAGTTAACTCAATTCAGGATGGAATTGAGAAGGCAAGGGAAAGCATCGAGTCGGGTGCCGCATTGAAACGATTGGAATACTTAATTGATTACAGTAAAAAAGTTCCGAGCGGGGTGTCTTAAGTTGACCATATTAGATGAAATTATTGCAAAGAAAAAAGACGAGATAAAGACATTAACCGGTCAAACCTTTCAACCGGTTGCCTATGAACCAGTCCCGACTTTTCAAAGTTTAGTAGCTGCTTCTTCACAAATGAATATTATTGCTGAAATTAAACGGTCATCACCATCAAGAGGAGCGATAAACACAACTGTTGATCCTGCCGATCAAGCGAAAAGGTATGAAGCACTTGGAGCAAAAGCAATCTCTGTTTTAACGGACCAAGCTTTTTTTAACGGTTCAATAGAAGATTTGATTCAGGTGCGGAAAACCGTCCGGCTACCGATTTTATGTAAAGATTTTATGATTGATCCGGTGCAAATAGATCGGGCAAAAGCAGCAGGGGCAAACATTATTTTATTAATCGTCGCTGCCCTATCGGATGCCCAACTGGCTGAATTGTACCAATATGCAGTTGGAAACGACTTGGAAGTGCTTGTGGAAGTGCATGATGAGGAAGAAATGGAACGGGCATTGCGACTGGAACCGGAAATAATCGGCATCAATAACCGCAATTTAAAAACGTTTGAGGTAAACTTGGCAACAACGGAAAGGCTTGCTTCGATGGTTCGCGGCATGAAGACGATTTTAATCAGTGAAAGTGGTATGAAGCAACAAGAAGATGTTATACGTGTTCGGAATGCCGGGGCGAATGCCGTTTTAGTCGGTGAAACGTTTATGCGGGCGGAGAATTTGGAAGAAACTTTTAAATCGTTCCAGGTTTCATTATTTCAAAATATAAACTGAAAAGCATTAACCGACAGGAAGACCCCCATTGATGGAAGTGTCACTTTATGAAAACAAAGATTTTACAGGAAAGGAAGTGAGCCATACATGCTTGTGAAAATATGCGGTATTCAAACTTTGGAAGCAGCCCGGACAGCTGTTCAAGGGGGCGCTGATTTTATCGGATTCGTTTTTGCTGACAGCCGGAGAAAAATCACCCCTGAAACGGCCCGGGAAATTGCGAACGCATTGCCGAAACAAGTAAAGAAGGTAGGTGTATTTGTTAATGAAACGGTTGAAAAAATGACAGAGATTGCGAATATGGTGGGCTTGGATTTTTTGCAACTTCATGGCAATGAGCCGGCAAGTGTAGCCGAAAAACTACCATTACCGGTGATCAAAGCATATTCAGCCGATTTAATCAATCATTCTGAAATAAGGTCCTACCCTTGTGACTATTACTTGATTGATAGTCCAAAAGGAAAATATCACGGTGGTACCGGGAAAACATTTGATTGGAAGATTGCAAAGGATTTCGAGTTGGACCGTCGCAAACTTATTTTGGCGGGAGGTTTGACACCGGATAATGTCCGGGAGGCAATTACGGTTGTTGGTCCGGTTGGGGTTGACGTTTCCAGTGGTGTAGAGACAGATGGGAAAAAAGATACGGAAAAAATTCGTGAATTTATTAAACAAGCAAAATCGACGGGAAAGGATGAGTCCATTGACAACTTATACAATGCCAGATAAAACAGGGCGATACGGAAATTTTGGCGGGAGATTTGTACCGGAATTATTAATGCCGGCATTATTGGAACTGGAGGAAGTCTATGAAACAGCAAAAAATGATCCTGCATTTTTACAACAAGTGGAATATTATTTAAAACAATATGTCGGGAGGGAAACACCGCTTTATTTTGCCGAGCAATTGACGAAAAAGCTCGGCGGACCGAAAATTTATTTAAAACGGGAAGATTTAAATCATACCGGTGCCCATAAAATTAATAATACAATTGGTCAGGCGCTGTTGACACTGAGGATGGGCAAGAAAAAAGTGGTTGCTGAAACAGGTGCGGGACAACACGGGGTAGCTACTGCAACGGTCTGTGCCCTATTTGGCTTAGAATGTATCGTGTTTATGGGTGTTGAGGATATTGAACGGCAAAAATTAAATGTCTTTCGCATGGAAATGTTAGGGGCTGAAGTAAGAGGCGTATCCAGTGGCAGCGGGACATTGAAGGATGCCACCAATGAAGCGTTACGCTACTGGGCGGCTCATGTGACCGATACCCACTATATACTAGGTTCTGCAGTTGGTCCGCACCCGTTTCCGCTGATCGTTCGTGATTTTCAGTCAGTGATCGGTAAAGAAACAAAACGGCAAATCGTTGAACAGACAGGAAAGTTACCGGATGCTGTCGTCGCTTGTGTCGGTGGGGGAAGCAATTCAATCGGTATGTTTTATCCGTTTATTGAAGACGAGTCCGTTAAACTATATGGGGTTGAAGCGGCAGGAAAAGGTGTGGATACCGATTTGCATGCGGCTACACTAACAAAAGGGGATGTCGGAATTTTGCACGGAACCTTGTCAAAACTTTTACAAGATGAACATGGGCAAGTAACAGAAGCCTTCTCAATATCGGCAGGCCTGGATTATCCGGGAGTCGGTCCGGAACATAGTCATTTACATGAAACGAAGCGAGTCACATATGAAGCTGTAACTGATGAAGAAGCACTGGACGCCTTTCAATTTTTAACAAAAACGGAAGGGATTATTCCGGCGTTGGAAAGTGCCCATGCAGTTGCTTATGCGATGAAACTGGCAAAAGTGATGTCGCCGGATGAGACCATGGTTATTTGTTTATCCGGTCGGGGCGATAAAGATGTGGAACAAGTAAAAAGCCGATTGGAGGAAAGATAAATGGGTAAGGAACGGATTGAGCAAAAATTTGCCGAAAAACTTGCGAGTGGTGAAAAATTATTTATTCCTTACATTATGGCGGGAGACGGTGGCCTTAATGTGTTGGAGGAACGGATCCGCTTTTTAGCTGAATGCGGGGTTGCGGCGATTGAACTTGGAATCCCATTTTCTGACCCGACCGCCGATGGACCAACGATTCAAAAGGCCGGGGTTAGAGCATTAAAAAATGGTACGACTTTAGCGAGTGTTTTGGAAATACTTGAAAGTTTTAAAACAAGAAGAGAAGTTCCCGTCATCCTTATGACGTATATAAATCCGATATTTCATTACGGTTTGGAAAGATTTGCCAAAGCTTGTGTGCGGGCCGGTGTTGATGGTGTGATTATTCCGGATGTTCCATTAGAAGAGGAAGATCTGATTGCTGGGTTTTTGCATCAACACGGGATTGCGTTTATCCGACTTGTTGCATTAACGAGTCCAAAAGAGAGAGTTGTTGAAATTGCTCGCCGTTCAGAAGGGTTCCTGTATGCAGTTTCGGTTATGGGGACAACCGGTGTGAGACAACATCATGATGAACATGTAAAAGAGTATTTGCAAACATTAAAAGAAGTAAGTCCTGTCCCGGTTTTGGCAGGATTCGGGGTTTCCAAAGGGGAACAAGCCCGTGACCTAGGCGAATATTGTGACGGGGTTATCGTTGGCAGTAAAATTGTTGATTTATTCAATGAAGGAAAAATAAAGGAGATTCAAGAATTGATTAAAGACAGTTTGATGACCCGGTCGAAAGCTTAGCAATAAGAAACAAGGCACGGTTGCCATAAATCCAACCATCGCTGCAGTTGCTGCGTCGAAAGCTTAGTAATAAGTAACATGGCACTACATCCATATCTTTCGCAGGTCGTTAAGTTAAGGGCACCAACCTCATACAAAAAATAACCCTTCTAAAAGTTGTTTGCCAACTTTTAGAAGGGTTAAGTTTTGTTTGGCTAAGCTTTTTGTGATGTATTTGTTTTCCGAAGTTCCGGAAGCGTTTCGCAAATCTAAGCCTTTTGGAATGTTTTTGTTTTGCTTTCATTAACCATTTCCACAAAAAGCTCAAGAAAGCGGGAATCCTCTGTCAATTCCGGATGAAAGGCCGTCGTTAATAAATGGCCTTGTCTGGCAGCAACAATATGACCATCTACCTCTGCCAATACTTCTACTCCACCGCCAACTTTTTTAATATACGGTGCACGAATAAAAACAGCATGGAAAGGGGAATCAAATCCGGCAACTTCAAGGTCGGCTTCAAAACTTTCCCGCTGACGACCAAAGGCATTTCTTTTAACAACAATATCCATGAGGCCAAGATGGACAACTTCCGACCCTTCAAGCTCTTTTGCTAAAAGAACCATCCCGGCACAAGTACCGAATATCGGTTTCTGCTCTTTGGAAAATTGTATCAACGGCTCAAAAAATCCGTATTGGTCAATTAATTTTCGCATGGTGGTACTTTCTCCGCCGGGGAAAATAAGCCCGTCAATTTCATTTAGTTGAGAAGGCCGCTTCACAATGATTGCGTGAATTCCTAATGATTCGACTTGTTTCACATGTTCTTCAACGGCTCCTTGTAACCCTAAAACACCAATTGTTAAATCACTCATTTATCTCACTTCCTTTACATTAGGCTATAATTCAGTTTGTTTAAAAATCATAACCGGAGATTTTCCAGTTGAGTAAAATTCGTTATGAAAGGGATCATTTGGCACCTTTAAGTAACCTTACCAACCGCGTTCTTGCATTCTTTCTTCGGCAGCCAATGTTGAAATTTCAATTCCTTTCATAGGTGTGCCAAGATCTTTAGACAGTTTGGCAATTAAATCATAGTCTTGATAATAAGTCGTAGCCTGAACAATGGCACTGGCAAATTTCTCCGGTGTTTCCGATTTAAAAATACCGGAACCGACAAATACACCGTCAGCACCTAATTCCATCATCAATGCTGCATCAGCCGGTGTTGCCACGCCCCCTGCTGCAAAATTAACAACCGGAAGTCGACCGGCCTCTTTAATTTGTTTTAACACTTCAAATGGGGCACCGAGATTTTTTGCCTCAGTCATTAGTTCATCGTCGTTCATATTTACTACTTTACGAACCTGTGCATTAACTTTGCGAATATGACGAACGGCTTCAACAATGTTACCGGTTCCGGGTTCACCTTTTGTCCGAAGCATGGCAGCCCCTTCACCAATCCGGCGGGCTGCTTCCCCCAGATCACGGCAGCCGCAAACAAACGGAACGGTAAACTCACTTTTTAAAATATGAAACTCATCGTCAGCCGGAGTCAGTACTTCACTTTCATCAATGTAATCAACGCCCATAGCTTCCAAAACTCGTGCTTCAACAATATGACCGATTCGAGCTTTAGCCATAACCGGGATTGATACGGCATTCATTACTTCCTCAATAACCCTGGGATTTGCCATTCTCGCTACACCACCTGCTGCACGAATATCCGATGGAACCCGCTCTAAAGCCATTACGGCAACCGCTCCGGCAGCTTCAGCGATTTTTGCTTGTTCCGCATTGACCACGTCCATAATGACGCCGCCTTTTTGCATTTGCGCCATCCCTCTTTTTACTTTATCTGTACCAACTAATTTCTCCATTTTCTCCACTCCATTTCTTTTAAGTTTTCTTTTGCATTAACGGTCACTAAATCTTCCCCATAAGGCTTAGGAAAATCAAAGAAGCAAAGGTAGATGATAAGCGCCCGTAAAATGCCCGATTGGTTTGAACCAATACAATGTTTTAATATATTGCATTTTTAGAAGTTTACTATATTATAGAAAGTATCTGATACCATTAAAAGTGTCAGTTTTTATAAAATTGACCATGCCAGTGAGGTGTTTCAAATGGATATGTTATCCATTCACATTGAACGTACTAGTGATACCCCCATTTACGAGCAGTTATACATTTATATAAAAAAAGAAATTGCTTCTGGAAAAATAACTTTTGGTGAAAAATTACCTTCCAAACGTAAATTGGCCGAGTTTCTAAAAATTAGCCAAAATACGGTGGAAACCGCTTATGAACAGTTGGTGGCAGAAGGGTATGTGGAAAGTGTTCCGAGAAAAGGTTATTTTGTCCAAGCCTATGAAGATTTAGAGTATGTTCAAAAGGAAATGACGAATACATCCCGTGAACAACAACCCATTATACAAATGAAGTATCACTTTCATCCGGGCTGGGTCGATACCGAACATTTCCCCTTTGAAAAATGGCGCAAATATGCAAAGCAAACAATGGAAAAAGAAAACCGGCATTTATTGTTAGCAGGAAATCAACAGGGAGAATATGAGCTGAGGAAAGAAATTTGTCAATATTTATTTCAAGCAAGGGGTGTTCATTGCAATCCCGAACAAATTGTCATCGGTGCCGGTTTAGAAATTTTATTGCAACAATTAATACTATTGCTTGATAAACGAACCGTCTATGGTGTGGAAGATCCGGGTTATCATGTCATTTCTCATCTCTTGAAAAAATATGAGTATCATGTTCTGCCGCTTGAGGTTGATGAGGAAGGAGTGAATGTAGGAGAAATTGAAGAAAAGAATATTGATGTCATTTATGTTACACCGTCCCACCATTTCCCATACGGGTCGATTCTTTCCGTAAACCGGCGTACAAAGCTGTTGAACTGGGCTGCAGCAAGACCAAATCGTTTAATTATTGAGGATGACTATGATAGTGAATTTCGCTATAGTGGAAAGTCCATTCCGTCACTGCAAAGCATGGATCAAAACGGGAAAGTGATTTATTTGGGAACTTTTTCAAAATCATTAATGCCATCTATTCGGATCAGTTATATGGTCCTGCCTGATTCTTTATTGCAAAAATATAAAAAAGAACTCACCTTTTATCAATGTTCCGTTTCGAGAATTGATCAGCATATTCTAACCGAATTTATGCGGAACGGGGACTTTGAAAAACATTTGAATCGAATGCGGAAAATATACCGGCGAAAATTAGAGAAGGTACTTGATTTACTTAAACCGTATCAAGAATTAACGGTGTCCGGTGCCCATTCCGGATTTCATCTCGTTTTAGAAGTGAATAACGGGTTAAAGGAAAAAGAACTTGTCGATCGCGCGCTTCAGGCCGGCCTTAAAGTGTATCCTGTTTCGGCATATTCCATTATTAAAAGGGAGGAAACCCTGCCAAAAATTGTTCTTGGATTTGCCGGAATTCCTGAAAAAGAATTAGGTACGGCTATTAAGTTGTTGCTAAAAAGTTGGAAGATATTTTAAGAGAATGATTTAAGCAATTTTGTCCGGTAACAAAAATATTAAGGAAAATTCATAAAATACGGGTGATTTTCAGCTATGGAGCGATTTAAAAACTGATATTAAATGGTAATAAGAAAAGCAGACTCATAAGCAAGAGTCCGCTTTTCTTTCGTTAGTCAAACCAAATTGTTTTTTCTGCTGCCGGTGTCCGAACAGCTTTAATTTCGAAATCCTTTTTCGGATAGCCGAGATAAATGAGTCCGATTATTTTATCATTTTCCTCCAACTTCAAGTAAGGCTTCAATTCCGGTTCATGGGCGATGTCGCCGGTTCTGACAATCGTGGCTAATCCTTTTTCCGTCGCAGCCAAGAGGAAGTTTTGCAGGACACAACCACAAGCGGCAATTTCTTCAATTTCCGGAACTTTTCCTGATGGACTAACTGCCAATGCAATAATAACCGGTGCACGCAGCGGACCTTTTGCCGCTTTTTCAATTTTTTGTTTGGCTTCTTCTTCGCTTAAACCTGTTGATTTTTCCTTGGTAATACGTGCCATTTCTTCACCGAGTTTAACCCGGCCTTCCCCTTTAATGACCCGGAATTTCCATGGTTCTGTTTTTTTATGATTCGGTGCCCAGACGGCAATATCGAGTAATTCTTTAACCACTTCATCCGGAACATCTTTTTCATCAAGTGCACCAATGGAACGGCGCGATTTAATTAATTCAACTAATTCCATTTGTGATTCCTCCCTGTATATTCCATTACTCTTTAAGTATATGATTCTCAAGGATTTCATTCAATTTATGTGATTTTAAAAATTTTTGCAGTACATTTAGTCAAAACGATTGTTAAATCTGTATTTACTAAAAACTGATTCATTCCGCCCATTCTGTTTCAGAACATGTACCTAATAATGAAATGAGCCATATAATGCGATTGAGAAAAATTGAAAGGGGAAAGGAAAATGGATGGTATGTCCCGACAAACACTTGCATGGCATGAAACAATGGAACTTCATGAATTAGTTGCTTCTCAATCGATTGGCTTAATGAAGTTAAAAATGGGATTACGAAATATTGATGACATGCGAAAAAATAGGAATAAACAGCAAAAAGAGGGGAATATTAACATCTAGTTTGAACAACTGTTAAATCGAAAAAATGAGGTGGATTTTGTGGAAAAAGTTGAAGTAGGCGAGTTTTTACAATTAGTGATGAAGCAGGAGAAGAAAACGAGGTTGAGGTTTTAGTTGCATTTCCTGTTGATGGAGTTGAATATGTAGCGGTTAGTTTTACTGAGGACTTACAGGAAGGAACCGATGAGGGTATCGACATCTTTTTCTTGAAAGTAGACGAAGAGGGAGATTTAGCGGCAATCGGTTCCGAAGAATTCGATAAAGTTTCACAAGCATTTGACCAGATTATGGAAGAGGAAGAAGGCGGAGAATAACATTTTCTCCGTCTTCTTTATGCTATTTATGAGGATTTTTTTTCACATCCACCATTTTCCCTTTATACAATTCTTTCCTACTAATTTTCACATTCAATTCCTTGCTCATCTTTTTTAAAAAACTTTCTTCTCGTGCATTAACGAGCGAAATAACCGTTCCTGTTTTACCCATTCGCCCGGTGCGTCCGGATCTGTGCAAATATTGCCCCTCTGTACTTGGAAAATCAACATGGATGACAGTAGCAATATCAGGAATATCGAGACCTCTTGCCGCTACATCGGTTGTTAGGAGGAGAGGGGTAGCACCGGAGCGGAATTGGGTCAGTGCCGTTTTTCGTTCCATTTTATTTCCTTCACTCGTTAAAACCGCAAGCTTTAATCCATGATAGGTAAGTTTTTCAGCGGCTTCCTCGACTTTAACGGTATTCTTGAAAAAAGCAATGGTGCGTCCCGGATTTGTATGCATGATTTTTCGGAGCAAATCGATCTTTTCCCGCTGCTCACATGTTAAATACAGATGCTGATTAGTTGCATTTTCAGGTTGTGTTTGAATCCGAATCATTTCCGGATGATTCATGAGCTCACGGGCGATTTCTTCTGTTTCTTTCGTAATGGTTGCTGAAAAAACGAGCAGTTGTCGGTCTCTCAAAGTAGAATGAATGATATTTTTTACTTCAGCTAAATGCTCCCGGGAAAGAAGTCTGTCCGCCTCATCAACAACCACGGTTCTCACTTCATGCATTTTCATTTTTTTCATTTTAATTAATTCGTACATCCGACCGGTTGTACCGATAACAATTTGTGGTCGGCTTTTTAGCTTTTCTACTTGTTTCTTTAGATTTGCCCCGCCAATGAAAGAATAACTTACGATTTCGGTTCCTTTCGTAAATTTTCGAACCTCGTCCAAAATTTGCATCGCCAGTTCACGGGACGGGACAAGAATGACCGCTTGGATGTCTTTTTTGTCCTCATTTAATCGCTCCAGTATCGGAATTATGTAGGCTAATGTTTTCCCGGTTCCGGTCGGTGATTCTGCAATTACATCTTTTCCGGCTAAAATAAGTGGAACAGTCTGCTTTTGGATTAATGTTGCTTCGGTAAAACCCGATTTCTCCCAATTTTCCTGTAAAAATGGTTTCATTTGTTGCAAGGCAGTCCAGTTTGCCATGATAATCATCCTTTTTCATGTTTCTTTTCAGTGTCTTCTATTGTATAGGATTTATAAGGAAAGTACAAAATTTGCATTAAATTGTTCATCTTAAGGAAAATTGGCTATTGTTTTAAAGGCGAAATCAAATTATACTTAAACTTACAATTATTATATATTGGTTATTCTATTATTATATGGAAAAAATATTTTGTGCCGCCAATTGAAAGCCGGTCGCCGGATCAGGTAATTGGCATATCAGTTCCACATATCGTTACTAACCTTGAAGATACCATTTTCAGGGATTTTAACAATTTATCATCTACCGTAAAATTAGTAGAGATAGCCTTTTTGAGGGGGGAGTTTAAATAATATTTTTTCAATTTCACCGAACGATTAAAATTCGAATTATTGAATCTTTCTTAAGTACGGCAATTAGTAATATGATTTTCCCGTTCATGGCCATCTACTTGTCGAATCACTTTGGCGTAAAAATTACCGGAATTCTTCTTCTTGTCAATGTTTTTATCGGCATTGCTTTATCGTTTTTTGGCGGTTATGTTTCTGACCGTTTTGGCCGGAAGAAATTAATCGTTTTTGCGGAAATGTTACGGTTATTCGCTTTTACAGTTATGATGATTTGTAATTCCCCTTGGTTTACGTCACCGCTAATTACCTATTTCATGATGACGATTAACACAATTTGCTGGTCATTGGGTGGTCCGGCAAATCAAGCAATGTTGATTGATGTCAGTAAACCCGATGAGCGAAAATATATGTTTTCCATTATGTATTGGGCGAATAATTTATCGATTGCAATTGGAGGGTCACTCGGCGGATTTCTTTTTAAAGATTACCTTTTTGAATTGTTAATTGCCTTGTCAATAACTGCACTTATTACTGTTATACTTATTGTCTTTTTTATTGATGAGAGCTATGTTCCGGAACAAGTTGCAGATGAGAAAGTTTTTCAGCATATATGTCAAATGTTGCGCAATTATCGGGAAGTTTTCCGTGATCATCTGTTCATTCTGTATTGTATGGCCATTGTTTTCGTTATGTCATTAGAGTTTCAATTGAGTAATTATGTCGGAATTCGATTAGAAAGCGAAATGCCGGTGCAACGATTTCTTTGGTGGGAACTTGATGGCATTGAGATGACCGGTCTTTTGCGGACGGAAAATACCGTACTAGTCGTATTAATGGCTTTATTTGCTGCAAAAATGGTTTCACGCTTCAAAGATCGTCATGTGATTATTCTCGGATCGTTCGTTTTTGTCGCTGGGTATGCTTATATATCCTACTCGAACAATATTCCATTTTTATTTATCGCAATGCTCTTAGCCTCTGTTGCCGAGGTTGTCCGTGTTCCGGTTGAACAAAACTATCAAGCAAGTCTCCCGCCGGTTCACGCCAGAAGTTCCTATTTAGCTGTCAGCGGGATGGGATATAATTTGGCCCAATTGATCTGTTCCATCACAGTTATGATAAGTGCATATTTAAATAATTTGGCTACAACTGTTTTTATTGCCGCTATCGGATTTTTTGGTGTGTTTATTTTCATGAAAATCGGATCGGCACTCGATCAACGTGTAAATAAATCCGCTGCCTAAATTAGCTCATACTAGACTTGGGACAATTTGTCTTGGGTCTAGTATTTTACATGGATTGTATAAATTTCCGGTAATGTTGAGAATTCAAGGCAGAACAAACTTTACGTTGAAAAAGCCACTGTTTTTTCAACTCATAGCCTATGCTCTTGAAACCTCACCTGTGCCACGTACTATATACATAAAATCATTCCTCTTTATTTTTAAAACGTATGTTTGTATAATAAGAAATATAATCATTTAGGGCAAGTCCTCGATTTTTACATATAACGCAATTTAAAAAATAAAAAATTAACTTAATAGACTATGCTATACTTTAAATAGTAAAAATAGGAAGTTGCATTGTTGCGAATAATTGGAGGTTAAATTCATGGAAATTCGAACAAAAGAAATAATGGAAGAATTTAATCTGTCAAGACAGACATTATATAATTGGGTAAAAGAGGGGACCATCTCAAAACCGAAGAAGGATTGGAGAGGCTGGAGAATGTGGACCGAACAACATGTAGAAGAAATCAAGAAAACAATTAGGTTTAAAGAAGAACAGCTGTCTCTGCCAAACTTAAATGATAAAAAACTCCAAATAAATAATAGAAGGTATTTAGGAAGTAAATATAAATTGTTGGATTTTATTCGTAAGATCGTAGTCGAAAATTGTCAAGGAATTGAAACGGTGGCTGATATTTTTGGTGGAACAGGTGTTGTTGCGGATCTCTTTAACAGAGAAGGTAAAAATATTATTGTTAATGATATTTTATATTCTAATTATATGTCTTATTGGACGTGGTTTCGAAATGACCCGATAAACGAAGATAAAATAAGCTCGATTATTCATGAACTAAATCATGCGGAACCGGAAGAGGATAACTATGTTTCAAAAAATTTCGGCGGTACATATTTTACCCAATATAATGCCAAGAAAATCGGATATATAAGAGAACAAATAGAGCTTTTATCGGAAAGTCTGACCTTTCGTGAAAAAGCGATTCTTATTACTTCTCTGCTTTATGCTATGGATAAGGTGGCAAATACAGTCGGTCATTATGATGCATATCGGAGAAAACTAGATTCTTTCAATAAGCTTACCTTGTTAGTACCAGATTTAAATGATGAATGGAATGAAGGAAATCAGATATATAAGGAGGATGCGAATGAGTTAGTCAAACAAATACGGGCGGATTTGTTTTATATTGACACACCATATAATTCAAGACAATATGGGGATGCCTATCATTTGTTAGAAAATATTTCAGAGTGGAAGAAACCTGAAGTGACGGGTGTAGCAAGAAAAATGGTCAATCGCTCCCATATTAAAAGTGACTATTGCACTATGAAGGCCCCCCAAGTCTTTGCCGATCTGGTTTCCCATATTGATGGAAAATATATATTAGTTTCCTATAATAATATGGCGAAAAAAGGTGTCGGTCGTTCAAATGCAAAAATTTCAGCTGAAGAAATCATTGGAATTTTGGAAACGAGAGGACCGGTTCAAATATTTGAAACAGAATTCCACCCCTTTACGACGGGAAAGTCAATGATTGAAGATCATAAGGAAATCTTGTATCTCTGTGAAATTAGAAGGTGATCTAAGTGCCAATAACTAAAACCCCATACGTGAAATCATGTTTAAATTATACAGGCGGTAAGTATAAGTTATTGAACCAATTATTCTCATTATTCCCGGAAAATATTCATAACTTTGTCGATTTATTTTGTGGAGGGGCAAATGTTTTAATAAATATGGAAGCAACCGGTACCATGACTGGAATTGACAATCAAAAAGAAGTAATCCGATTATATGAAACACTTAAAACGTATAGTGAAAGAGAAATTCTTGACTTGATTTATTCTATTATTAGTGAATTTCAATTATCGGAAACAAGAAAGTTTGGTTATTCCTATTACGGTTGTGATTCCTCCTCAGGGGTGGGGGCCTATAATAAGCTGCCATTCTTAAAATTAAGAGATACATATAATAGTCGAACGGAAAACAATTGTTATTATGATACAATCTTTTACTTATTAACAGTATATGGTTTTAACAACCAAATTCGTTTTAACAAAAACATGAAATTCAATATCCCTGTCGGCAAAAGAGATTTCAATGAAAAAATTGAACAGAACCTTTTACAGTTTATGAGAAGGATTAAGGAAAAAAATGTGAATTTTATTTGCTCCGATTTCCGGAATATTGATTACCAACTCACTGATGGAGATTTTCTTTACGCTGATCCACCATATTTAATTTCCACTGCCTCATACAATGAACAGGGAGGTTGGACGGAGCAAGATGAACGTGATTTATTGAATTTTCTCGATGATTTGGATCGCAGAAATGTGAAATTTGCCCTCTCGAATGTAACGATTCATAAAGGGAAAGAGAATACAATTTTGATTGATTGGTCAAAAAAATACCATTGCCATTATCTTGATTACGATTATAACAATTCAAATTACCAATCGAATGCCCGGATGAATCAGACACAAGAAGTTTTGATTACAAATTATTAGTGATAAAAATTTCCAAACTAGAAAAAAGAGGGGATGGCATGAAATTAGAAAATACAAATTCGGTATTTAATTTAGGGGACACAAGTTTTAGAAGGAAAACTTTACTCGATGATTATAAAGTTATTCTTCCAATTTTAAAAAATCACATGGAAAAGGTTGATAGATGGGGGGAAAATAATGAGGGACAAGCTATCTTTTATCATTCTATCATAAATCAAACCTATTTATTTGACCGAGATGAAAACGATGAACCGGCAAAACGAGCAAGAACACTTACCAATGCCCTAGTTAAACCTGGTTTAATTAATGCTAATCGCCAGTTAAGTGAAGTTGCATTAAATTGGATAAATAACAAGGTAAAAAGACCGGATAAACTTGAGCAGTGGCTAACATTAAAAATAGATAATATTGTTTTCTTAAGACAATGCTTTAAGTTACGAGTTTATGATACTAATAAGACCAATTATTTTTATCCTTTTCGAATTGCAATTGAATTACTAATTTCGTATGAGGATATCCCTGAATTTCATTTTTTTAATATTATCCATTCAATTGAGCCGAAAATGGATGATGATAAGATTCGTGAAATTATATATAATTATCATAAAGTTGCTAATAATTTTCAAAGTTTTGAGGAGTTCTATGAAGAAAATTTATCTGCCGGTAAAAGCATAACACCGGAATTATTAATTAAAGTAGAAAACCTTTTTTCAAAAAGTGAAGTGGATGAACAGGAATTCTATGAAGTATTCTACAATAGAAAATCTACAAATGCTCAAAAATTATATTATAAATTTTATCAAGCTATTACTGCTTTTAAAAATAATCCATCTGATCAAAATTTGAAAACATTAATTGAAATTAGTCGAAATAGTTCAATAAAAAAGGCATTTGGTTATGGAATGAATCCCTTCAAATTAACAAGGAAAAAATCCATTAGTGTTGAAGAGTTTCTAGAGTTGAATTTTGACAATCTTTTACTCTCGGAAAATTCAATTTTATTTTTCAATCAATTTATGAGTTCCAAGCGGTCAGACTTAATTAAAGAATATTCGGATATGACAAAACGAATCTTTAATTTAACAGGTATATTTAGCTTTTCAAATAAACTTGTCAATTTGACACAACCATGGTTATTCAGGAAAATTACAGCTACCTACAGAGACCGTATATTTCTTACTGGTGAAGAAGACTACGAATCTTATGAAGAAGATATAAATAGCTTATTTTATAAAGATCAATCTTTGATGGAAATTTTACTTATAAGCGATACTGAATTGGAAAGAATTGAAGCAGAAATTAGAAAAGAGCATGGTATTCCTGATAAGGTATCCATAGTGGAAGCATTTGATGAGATGAGTGAACAGAAATTTCGCTCCTTTATCGAATCTATATTTGTTGAAAGTAAGGTTATTTTACTGTTAAAGCTTTTTAAAAACCGAAGTCCTGAAAATGACAAAAAAATTCAAAAGCTTGTTTCCGATGCTGCAACAGTGCCGACGATATTTGAATACATTATTGCGATTGCATGGTACTATTTGTCAGAAAAAAATTTTTCCATACGGAAAAGTGTAAACTTGTCTTTAGATGGTAATTTTCTCCCGCTTACCCATGCTGCGGGCGGTGATGGTGATATTATTATTAAATATTCGGATTTTATTTTAATGTTAGAAGTAACCTTAATGGACCGGAACGCGCAAAAGCGTGGAGAACTAGAACCAGTCATACGACATGCGACAAATTTGACTGTCAAAGAATCAGATAAAGAGGTCCTGACGATTTTCATAGCTGATGAACTCGATCAAAATGTTGTAAATTTATTTCGGGCAGCATCAATTGTACAGCTAGAATCAACTCAGCAAAAAGGTCAACAGACAGATGGGGTGAATATTTTCTCATTATCAATAGAAGAAATAATTCATTTATTGGAAAGGAAAATTGAATATCAGAAAATAGTAAAAGGAATCAGAGAACACTTTTCGATAAAACCATCTTTTGTAAAAACCGGTTGGAGAGAAGATGTGTTGGAAAAATTGTTAAATTGACTTTGAATAAATATCAGCCAAAAATATGAGAATTATGTTTAAAAGTCGAATAATTTATCCTACCTTAACGGGTAGGAAGTCCTCACCTTTAGATTTTCGAGTTTACAAAGAAGATAGGTGGTGGATGAATATAGATCATTGGTTGGAGGAAGTGTATATGCCGGGGAAACTAAAGATGATTACCGCTATGTTGATTTTCGGCAGCATCGGTTTATTTGTAAAAAATATTCATCTTTCCTCCAGTGAAATTGCATTGTTTCGGGGGATCATCGGGAGTATATTTTTACTAGTTGCCAGTTTCGTCTTAAGGAAAAAAATCCGTTTTCGTACATCAAAAAAGAATATCGCACTCCTTATTTTGTCCGGTGGGGCAATCGGTTTTAATTGGATTTTTTTGTTTGAAGCTTATCGTTACACAACGATATCCAATGCAACCTTAAGTTATTATTTCGCGCCAATCTTTGTCATGATACTAGCTCCGTTAATTTTAAAAGAGAAATTAACATGGATGAAGGTAACGAGTATCATAAGTGCCATGGTTGGATTATTTCTTATCGTCGGGACGGATAGCGGTGCCGGAGAAGGATATGATCATGTAACAGGGATTATGTATGGTTTACTGGCGGCTGCCTTTTATGCAAGTGTGATAGTAATGAATAAATTTATTAAAGGTTTACCCGATTATGAGACGACGGTTGCTCAATTGTCCCTCGCTTCTCTTGTTTTGTTGCCCTATGTTTTCCTGAATGAAACGGTTAATATCGGTTCACTGGATGGAAAATCAATTTTATTCATGATTATTGTTGGGATTATTCATACGGGATTGGCCTATGTTCTCTATTTTTCAGCATTGAAAGAATTAAATGGTCACACAATCGCCATTTTCAGCTATATTGATCCGATTTCCGCAGTCATTATGGCCGCCATTTTCTTAGGAGAAGGGATGAGCTTTGTCCAAATGATTGGTGGAATATTGATTTTAGGTTCGACCTATTTAAGCGAAAGAAAAACTATTTCCTTTCCGGCAAACAGCAAAAAATGAGTCATAGTTTAAATTGCAAAAATTCATTGTTTTTGTTTAAAAATAACTGATTTCGTGCCATAATAAAGTTGTTGTTTAATTGTTTTAGTTAGGGGACTTTACATGATAAAGCTCATTATCAAAAAATTTATTTCCGACTATGAAAATATAAAAGATAATAATGTACGTAAAAACTACGGTATTCTTTCCGGGGTACTGGGAATTATTTGCAACCTGATTTTATTCTCTATAAAATTTGTGACAGGGATTTTGATGAATAGCATTGCAATTATTTCGGATGCTTTTAATAATTTGACGGATTCCGGTTCTTCCTTCATTACGATTTTAGGGGCAAATTTTAGCAGTAAGCCGCCGGATAAGGAACATCCATATGGTCATGGAAGATTTGAGTATGTCGCCTCATTAATTGTTTCTTTTATCATTTTCGGAGTGGGTATTGAACTATTGCGGAATTCGATTAATAAAATTATTCATCCGGAAGTCATTCAAATCAATTTGTTTTCAATAATCATTCTATCCCTGTCGATTTTAATTAAATTGTGGATGTACTCGTATAATCGCTATATTGGTATATTAATCAATTCAAGTATGAATAAAGCAACGGCTAAAGACAGTTTAAATGATGCGATTGCAACAACAGGCGTAATTGCAGGTACGGCTATTGGAGCTGTACTTGAATTTCCGGTTGACGGAATATTAGGGGTTATTATTTCTATTTTAATTATTTATACGGGGTTTACAACCGCAAGAGACTCGGTCAATGTTCTGTTAGGCACTTCCCCGGATCCGGAATTACTTGACAAAATTCAATATCTCATTGATCAAAATCAAACCATCAATTATGTTCATGATTTAAAAATTCATGACTATGGCCCGGGAAGATTAATGGCCTCCATGCATGTCGTTGTACCGCCGGAAATGACCGTGGCAGATGCCCATTTTATCATTCATGGACTGGAACAAAAAATTGAACAGGAATTAGGAATTGAAATCGTGATTCACATTGACCCGATAAAAGATATCGACGAAAATCCGGATTTATTAAAAAAGGATTTTCGATCACCTCAGTAAAGTGAAACTTCCATCAGTGGGGGGTCTTCATCCTTCACTGATGGTTAGTTGAACCAATCGGACATCACCCCCACCTATCACTCGAAAAACTTGAAGTAGTTATCTTATTACCTGTTAAGGCGGGATAAAATTTCCCAGGGAATCTGCTTTATCTCAGTTTAAATAGGGAAAAGCTCTCGTCCAGACACATCCAGGTAAGTTTTCCTTATCATTCTAGGCAAATCAAAAGCATTCACAAAGTTTAATATTCCATGTTATGATAGTAAAGTAGCTATGCTTTCTTACTTTATAACAAAGAATAAATTTATAAAAGGATGATATATTTTATGGAGGAAAGAGTAGTTCTTTCTAACAAAGGAGTGGGTAACATCCTTCAATTCCTGACAGATGTTAAGTATCTATTAAAGGGAAAAGTACTTGTTGCTAATGTTTTACCGGTTTTTACAGCATATTGGCTGTCTTTATATTTTGCAGGAGAACGTTTTCGTGACCATATATCGCTATTTCTGTTAACAATGATCGGGAGTACGCTGGTTATCTCCGGTGCTCTTATTATTAACAATTGGTATGAAGTTGACCTTGATCGAAAAATGGTACGCACACAAAAACGACCAACTGTTACCGGTCATTTTTCCTTGAGAGCAGTATTGTGGGCCGGAATTTTGACAACAATCTTAGGGCTGGTCACTATGTTGGCTACTACGTTGGAGGCAACCGTTTATTCGTTGTTGGGCTGGTTCGTCTATGTTGTTCTCTACACATTTTGGTCAAAACGAAAATATACACTAAATACCGTGATTGGGAGTATCTCCGGCGCCTTTACTCCACTCATCGGTTGGGCAGCCGTTCAGCCTGCTGATCATATTGTTCCGATTGTCCTGTTTGCCATATTATTTATTTGGCAAGTACCGCATACGATGGCCGTCGCTATAAAAAGATTTGATGATTATCAAGCGGCAAGTGTGCCGATGTTACCTGTAGTCGCTGGAATGGATACGGCAATAAGACAAAATTTATTATATATTATTTGTTTACTACCGATCCCATTTGTCTTATACCATTTATTCGGTCCGATACTTGTGATTGTTTCGTCTTTATTAACGGTCGGCTGGATTTTTTTAGCCGCCAAAGGATTCAGTACAAAAAACTTGGAAAAATGGGCACAGATGAATTTAATCTATTCATTAAACTATTTAGTTTGGCTTTCTTTCACCATGATTTTACTTACCGTATAAAGATGAAAATGACCGGGAGAAGGATACCCGGTCTTTTGCATTTTCACTTCTTATTAAAATTCACTACAATTTTTTCCAATTTTTCCAGTTGAGCTTGATCAAAGAGCTCTTTACTTTCTTTTAATGAGCGAATGGCAAGAGAAATTAAGAATTGTCTCGGCTCTTCTTTATTTAGTAATTCATCATAAATAAAATCTAACAGTTCTATATAGTTTGCCGCTTCTTTTCTATGGACGAGCGGTTTTTTTAAGGATAAAATCGTCCGATATAAGATTTGTTGGTCGTCCATGCTATTAATGTTCGACTCGGGAAGCCATTGATCGAGCAGCTCGGGGGAAAATAAACTTTCCTTTGCCTTTTCCACCTCATCGACGACACGGATAATCCGATTTAAACTGTAACGAATGACGTCTTGTATACGCAGTTCATCTCTTCCTTCATAGGCCATCGCATAATACTTCAAATTATTGTGTAAAATACCGATAAACATAATCGCACAGTCTAAAAGATACGGTTTTTTATCTTCACCAAAAAGATCAATAAACCGATTGTAATACCATTTTAAAATTCGAAGTTGCCCTCTTTTAAAAAATCGCATTAATTCCTCGTCTCGGGAAACGATAATCTCCTCAAAAATAGAAATCAATTTATTTTTCTGGTTCATATATATTTGTATTTCAACTTGTTTAATAAAAATTTCAAAGTTAGCCGGATCTTGTCCGATTAATAAATCGTTACGATCTTTTTCCAATTGTTTATAATTGGTTTTAAAAAGTTCTATTATTAATTCGTTTTTTGAGGAAAAGTAATTATAAAATGTGCCTTTCGATATACCGCTATATTCGATGATGTCATTAATGGAAGTAGCATGAAATCCTTTATCAATAAATAATTGATGAGCCATTTTTATTACTTGTTTTTTCCGCTCATGCATCCAAATCACCTAGTCATTAGTTAGTTTACCTATACAAAATTCTATAGGAAACTCTTTATGATTACAAATAAAAATAGGTAAAGTTTTTTTATTGCAAAAATCAAATTGATGGTATATGATAATCATTATGTGAAATAAAGGTATAAAAATATGAACTGCTAGTATAAAAGGAGGAAGGTTTATGGACGATTCCATTACGAAAAAACCACCTTATGGGATCATTGCGATATTAATGGTCGGAGCATTTATTTCGTTTTTAAATAATACATTTATGAATGTCGCACTTCCTTCAATTATGAAGGATTTGGACGTAAAAATGTCAACTGTACAATGGCTGACAACGGGATTTATGTTAGTAAACGGAATTATGATCCCGACAACTGCTTTTCTAATCCAAAAATACTCTGTCCGCCGTTTATTTTTAACAGCAGTAGGGTTGTTTACGGCAGGGACAATCGTTGGGGCAATTGCACCTACCTTTTCAATTTTATTATTGGCACGGATGACCCAAGCATCCGGTTCAGCCATTCTTATGCCATTATTAATGAACGTATTATTGGTTAGCTTCCCTGTTTCAAGACGGGGTGCTGCAATGGGAACACTTGGATTAATCTTAACTTTTGCTCCGGCAATTGGACCGACATTATCCGGTTGGATTGTCGAACATTTTAACTGGCGTGCATTATTTTATTTAATTGCGCCTATTGCAGGGGCTGTTTGGATTTTTGGTTTTATGATGTTAAGAGATAAAAAGGAAAAAGTTGATATTCACTTGGATTTTCTTTCTCTCGTATTATCGACGTTCGGCTTTGGCGGGCTGCTTTACGGCTTCAGTACGGCCGGTAATTCCGGTTGGAATCATGTACAGGTTTATGCAACTCTAACTGTGGGTGTCGTTTCCTTATTCATTTTTATTTTGCGTCAATCGAAGCTCGAACAACCGATGCTTAACTTCCGTGTATTTCAGTACCCGATGTTTTCATTGGCTGCTGTTATTACAATGGTTGTAAACATGGCCTTATTCTCCGGATTTATGCTTATACCAATTTTTGCTCAGTCGGTCATTGGACTGACCCCTATGCAGTCCGGATTGATGTTACTTCCGGGAGCCATTATCAACGGTTTGATGTCCCCTGTTACCGGGCGGTTGTTTGATAAATTAGGAGGACGAATACTAGCTGTAACGGGATTATCCATTTTAACAATTACCACATACTTCTTTAGTAAATTAACATTTGATACAACATTTACGCATGTAGCCATATTGCATATTTTTCGGATGTTCGGTATGTCGATGGTTATGATGCCGACATCAACCAATGGATTGAACCAATTACCGCCGCGCCTGTACCCGCACGGAACAGCGATGAACAATACTTTTAACCAAGTATCAGCTGCTATTGGTACGGCATTTTTAATTACCGTCATGTCTAATCGACAAGAAAGCCGTGCTGAAGAATTGATGAAAGCGGCCATGACAAAAGCACACGGGACATTAACCCCTGAACAAATCGGTCATATTCAAATGGAAGCTTTGTTGGAAGGGATTAATCATACATTCTTAGTTTCAACATTTATTATCGTTATTGCATTAGTACTGGCCTTTTTCATTAAACGTGCCAGACCTATTGAAGAAATAGACAGAAAAAAGAACAATCAATCTTTTCGTGAGGCAGTTGCCGAGCATTAAAAAAATGAGACCATTCTTGATACCTTTATGGGATGTCAAGAACGGTCTTTTTTTAGTGCTTGTTTTGTGTTTTTAATAACTATGTCAAGAGGAAACGGACGGTTTTTTTAGGTTTTGCAGCAATCTATACAGATATGCATCTTATTCATTAAAAAAATGGGTGACCCGCTGTAAAACTTGTTCACTACCAATGATTAGGAGAATATCTCCCGGTTGGAATGTCGCAAAAGGCCCCGGAGAAATAATTAATTGCCCGTTTCTTTTCATTCCCACAACAGTTCCGCCTGTATTTTGCCAAAACTTCACTTCCCCTACGGTTTTACCAATATGCCGACAAGTTTCCGGAATCTCTACTTCTATTGGAATTAAAGGATTTGTATTCCGCAACTTCCCGGAATAATCAATGATCTTTTCAATTGTTTCAAATATTTTCTTATCAAGTGTTTCTCTATCTCGTAAATATTCCTTTGTCTTTTTCTCTAAATCCTTTAAGCTTTCCATATTTGAAAAGCGGTGGATGAACTTATATGCATTTTCTTTTGAAGTGATAACAACACCGCTTCCTTTTGTTGATTTTACAATTTCGACATCTTCCAATATTTTAATTGCTTTTCTAATGGTTTCCGGGGAGACATGATATTCACTAGCCAGTGTTGAACGTCCGAATATTTTATCTCCAACTTTTAATTCGTCATTGTAAATCCGGTTTGCAATATCAAGCGCAATTCTCTGATAAGCCGGCATTTGAGTTCGTATTTGCATGTCTTTCATCCTTTACAAAAATCTTTTTGCCTATTTACCCTTATCTTACCATAAAATGAACCTTCCATTCTTTTCATCCTTACTCAAAGGTTTTTTCCGACAGTAGCCACATGTATCAAATGCTGGGAAAAATTTTATAAAGAAGCTCGCTTTGTCGGAATTCAAATGTTATTGCAGCAAGGGACAGATCCTTCCAAATCATGGAAAAAAAGTATTTTCCTTAGACAAGTAACAATCTATCTGTTATAATTGGATTGTTACTTTTTCGTTAGGGGGGAATTTAATGATTCGATTTGAAAACATTACGAAACAATATAATCAAAAAACAGTTATACGTGATTTCAATCTTGATATTGAGGAAGGACAGCTTGTCGTCTTTATCGGGCCAAGCGGATGCGGGAAAACGACTCTATTAAAGATGATAAACCGTCTTTTAGAACCGACGAGCGGAAAAATTTATGTCAATGAAAAAGATATTTCGAAACAAGACCCAATTGAGTTAAGAAGAAATATCGGCTACGTGATTCAAAGTACGGGACTTTTTCCGCATATGACTATTAAGGAAAATTTAGAGTTGATTCCGAAATTGAAGGGGGAAGATTCCGATTCAATTAAACGGAAAACGAATGATCTTCTTGAACTGGTTGGTCTGGCACCAGATGAATATTTATACCGATATCCAAGTGAGTTAAGTGGTGGGCAAAAGCAGCGGATCGGTGTAGCCAGAGCTTTTTCAACAGATTCAGATATTATTCTTATGGATGAGCCGTTCAGTGCATTGGACCCCGTCACAAGAAACTCCTTACAAGACGAATTATTTTCCATGCAGAAGGAATTAAATAAAACCATTGTCTTTGTTACCCACGATATGGATGAAGCAATTAAGATTGCTGATAAAATATGCCTCTTGAATGAAGGTCATATCATCCAATATGATACCCCAGATCAAATATTGAAAAATCCGGCATCAGAATATGTTGAAGAATTTATCGGAAAAAGGCGGGTTTGGAATAATCCTGAAGTTTTAAAGGCAAAAGACATTATGATTTCAGACCCGGTTAAAGTTTCACCGCGAAGGAACGTCTTTCAAGCCATTGAGATCATGAAAGAAAATAAAGTGGACAGTTTGTTGGTGACAGATAAACAACAATCTTTAATTGGCTTGGTTACGTTAAAATCAATCCAATTACAAAGCCGTGCAACAACGGTTGGAGAAATAATGGAGAAAAATATTTTATCCGTAACGGAAGATGAAAATTTGATTACTGTATTACAAATTATGAATGAAAATAAAATCGGCTACCTGCCAGTGGTCAGTGAAAAAAACAAGCTAACGGGATTAATTACAAGAAGCTCGATCTTGTCCGTATTAAGCGGTCAATTGCTTGATTTGGAGGTGGCATTTTAATGAGTGAGTTTTTCCAATATGTAGGAAATAATAGCGGTCAAGTTTTAAGTTTATTATGGGAGCATATCTATTTAACAATCTTTTCCGTATTTGTTGCAACGGTAATTGGTGTACCTTTGGGTATATTTATCTCTAAAAATAAAAATTTAGCAAAACCAATTATTGGGTTTGCTAATGTGATGCAGGCGATACCAAGTCTTGCTTTACTTGGTTTTCTTATTCCGTTTATCGGTATTGGAAGTACGCCGGCAATTGTGATGGTTGTCTTATACTCATTACTTCCCATCATAAAAAACACTTATACAGGTCTGGCCAATATTGATAAGGATATACTGGAAGCAGCGAAAGGAATCGGGCTAACAAGCAGGCAAACAATGACAAAAATTCAGTTACCATTAGCAATGCCGGTAATTATGGCCGGTATCCGTATTTCGGCTGTGACGGCGGTCGGATTAATGACGATTGCAGCTTTCGTTGGTGCCGGTGGTTTAGGTTATCTCGTTTTTTCCGGTGTCTCATCAGTTGACAATAATATGATTTTGGCCGGTGCAATCCCTGCCTGTATTTTAGCTTTAATTATTGATTATCTAATCGGAAAAATTGAAAATGGGATATCTTATACAAATAATATTGGAAACAACAAAACTGCCGCAAAGAGGACAGAAAAGAAATCTAAAAAGAAAGGCTTAATAGTAACTGCGATTGTTTTTGTCCTTTTATTAAGTGCCGGCGTTGGTTATTCCATGATGAATAAAAAAGATTCGATTGTCATCGGTTCGAAAAATTTTAGTGAGCAAATGATTTTAGGTAATATGTTGGCCGATTTAATTGAGGAAAAAACGGATTTGGACGTGGAAAGAAAATTAAATCTCGGTGGAACCCAAGTTGTCTTTAATGCGATTAATAGCGGGGAAATTGATATGTATGTTGAATACACTGGGACAGGATTGATTAATCTTTTGAAAAAGGAACTGGTGAATGATCCTGATGAGGTGTACAAAATTGTTCAAAAGAATTTTAACGAGAAATATGATTTGAAAATTTTACAGCCGCTCGGTTTCAATAACACTTATACATTGGCGGTAAAACCGGAAACGGCGGAACAATACGGATTAAAAACGTTTTCTGATCTCGCCAAGGTTAGTGACCGGTTGGTATTGGGCGGAACGATTGAATTTACAAACCGTGTGGATGGTTTAAAAGGTCTCAGTGAAAAATATAATATGGACTTTAAAAGTGTTGAAGCGGTCGATGGCGGTATGCGCTATACAGCAATCAATAATAATCGAGCAGATGTGATCGATGCATTTTCAACGGATGGACTTTTAGAGGAATTCAAGCTAACTGTATTGGAAGATGACCAACACTTTTTCCCGCCATATTACGCAGTTCCAGTTATTAAAGAGGAAACATTAAAAGAGCATCCTGAATTGGAGGAAGTTCTTAATCTCCTTAGCGGGAAATTAACGGATGAAAAAATGCGGGAACTGAATTATAAGGTAGATAGTTTAAATGAATCACCTGAAAAAGTAGCCAAAGACTTTTTAATCGAAGCGGGTTTGATTGATAATAAATAATTTGGAAAACAGGTATTTCTATCGAGAACATAGGCATGGATGTTCCGATAGAAATGCCTTTTTCATTTTATTATATAATTATTGGATTGCCGGGATTTTTATTTTTACTGTAAATGTTTCATCTTTATGGATAAAATCGAGGAAGCCATCATGTTTTTTTACAATGTCTTGGATAAGTTTTGTCCCAAGTCCTTCATGTCCGGCACCTTTGTTGTGTTTCCATATGTAACAAACAACTAAGTGCCCAGTAACAAATGTTTTGCAAAATATTCACCTTTTAATTGTATTCTTGTAAGGGGAAATAGCGGCTTTTTCCGCAAGCATTGAAAGCGGGGATAAGGCTACGATTACTCTGATTGGAAACTCATTTAGTCAAAATTCTTCTACTTTGATGACATTAGTAACGAATGCTTTTTCTTCGTATGAAAAAATGATTGTCTCAAACAGATTGGAACAAACCGGTACTGATCCGAATTTTGTTTTTGAAGGATAGGTGGGTGATGAGTTAAGTTTTTCATTAAAAATAAAGTGGTACAAAAAGACCTTGGTCATAGCCTGATCAAGGTCTTTTATTTTGAATAACTCATTGAAAAATCTCACCAATCCGTACAATTTCATCTTCCGTTAATTGTACATCCAATGTTTTGAGGTTGGATAGGACTTGTTCCGGTTTTTTGGCGCCCGGGATGATTGCATCAATTCCGGCTTGGGCCAGGTACCAAGCAAGGACGACGTGGGCGACTTCAGCATTTTTCGCTTCGGCAATTGGCCGCAATTGTTCAACTTTCTCCAAATCCCGAATGAATTTATCCCCCTGAAATAATAAAAGTCGGTGTCTTGTTTTCATAAAAAAGGACAATCCTTCATGCATGGGGATTATCCTTCGAATAAATATGTTTTAAGTTAAACAAAGAGAAATTTAAATAAAATAAATATGCCGACCGTATAAAGCATCTGTGTTGTGACAAGTAGTATATACCCTTTATTTGGGTTTTTGTCTTTATGTTTTTGATAATACTTAATGACAAGATATTCATTGGAGAAACTTGTAATATTAACAAGTAACAAAAATAAAATCGTTGTCAATAGTGGATGTGTATAATCTACAAAACTGAATGAAAAAAGTATGATGCTGCTACCTAAGAAAATGTATGACCATCGAAAATTTTTAGAGCTGACAGCCAATTTTAATCACCCCTTATTTGTGAATACTACAATTTACACCCAAGAACAGATCCGGCTGTATATGCTGCACTAATAAGGAATGGAACAATGAAAGCTGCTGGTCCAGTAACACCTAATAATAATGCAGCAAGACCATAATTACCTGCGTGTATTAATCCTATTATACTAACGATATCGCTACAGGTTAATTTCATTGTCCCCACTTCTGTTTTTGTGGTGTTTTTTAGGGTGGCTAATTGAGAAGAAATGTCATCGGCTGCTTCGGTAACAGCGTTTTCACCGGCGGCCATATAATAATTAAAATTAGATACAGCTGTTTCTAATTGTTCGAAAGTGATAAGATTTATACCACTATTATTTATCTGTTGTTTTAATTCATTTTTATTTGTTATTTTAAGTTGTTTATTTCCATTTTCATCAGTATAATTTTCCAGATGACGCATTATTATTTCAGCTATCTTCGTTTGTTCTTGAGTTAGACCTTTATTTCGTGTGGGTATCGTTTGCGCTGATACTGAACTTCCTAATATGCCAAATAGAAGTGTAATAGATATAACGAGACAGGTTACTTTTCTCAACATATCATATTCCCCCTCTATTATTCATATATTTAAATTAATATTAACACATATAAATATTTTGAAACATAGGAATAAAGTAATAATTTTTCGGCAAAATTAGATAGTAGTGTGTCTTTACTTGTGCGGATCCATTGGTTAAATCAAAACCGAAATTTTCGGGGAAAAAAAGCTTCATACAAAGAGACCGTGGTCAAGCTGACCACGGTCTCTTTGTAAAGAGCTCATTGAAAAATCTCACCAATCCGTACAATTTCATCTTCCGTTAATTGTACATCCAATGTTTTGAGGTTGGATAGGACTTGTTCCGGTTTTTTGGCGCCCGGGATGATTGCATCAATTCCGGCTTGGGCTAGGTACCAAGCAAGGACAACGTGGGCGACTTCAGCATTTTTTGCTTCGGCAATTGGCCGCAATTGTTCAACTTTCTCCAAATTGCGAATAAATGCTTCACCTTGGAAATGCGGTTTTTTGGCACGTAAATCATGGAATACCATATCCTTTGTATACTTTCCCGCAAGTAAACCGGATGCGAGAGGAAAATATGGGATAAAGGAAATTTGGTTTTCAATTGTATAAGGGAATATTTCTTTTTCAGCACTGCGATTTAGCAAATTATATTCACCTTGAAAAACATCAACATAGCCATCTTTATTTGCTTCTTTTAATTGCTCCAACGAAAAATTAGAAACACCGATGGCACGAATTTTTCCTTCATCCTTCAATTCTTTTAAAGCACCGACTGCTTCATATTTCGGTGTATGTTCATCCGGATAATGAATATAAAATAAGTCTATGTAATCAGTTTTAAGTCTCAACAAACTATCCTCTACCGATTGTTTTAAAAACGTTGGTGAATTATCAAAAACAACTTTATTATCGACAAATTTATGAGCAGCTTTTGTTGCTATGACTGCTTCTTGACGGTTCCCCATTTCTTGAATAACTTCACCGATTAATTCTTCGGAACGTTTCGGTCCATAAATAAAAGCAGTATCCAGAAAATTCATCCCGTGCGTTAATGCAGTTCGAACAACTTCTTTTCCAACTTCTTCATCTAAATTTGGATACAGATTATGACCGCCGACTGCATTCGTCCCAAGACCAATCGGATTAACATATAAATCAGATTTCCCCAATTTAACATGAATAGACATTGCCACATTTCTCCTTTCTTTAAAAAACTGCCCTGTTATTACGTTTATGATAACACAATGAGATTAATTTTGGAAAATTGTGGGTTATCCCTTTTTATTTATAATGATTTCACTTTATCCCGCACAAACGGTCACTAAATCTTCCTCCTCTGGGTAAGGGAAATCAATGATGTAAAGGAGGAAGATAAGTGCCCGATTGGTTCAACTAACCATCAGTGGGGATGGAGAACCCCCCACTGATGGAAGTTTTACTATATTGTAATTATAGAATATAATATATATAATGTATAAATAATTGAGGGGTGAATGGTTTGAATGTGGATGAATTTAAATTTTCTATTTTAAATTATTCGAGAAAAATAAATGACCATCTTACCGCTTCATTAAATAAAACCGGACTCGAGTTTGGTTTAACCGGGATGCAAGTGATGTTATTGTTGAAATTATTTAAGGATGGGGCGACAACGATTGGAAATTTGGCAGAACATACTCGTGTAGCAGGAGCAAATATTTCATCAATGTGTAAGAAATTAGAGCAAAAAGGATTTTTGACAAGAAGTAGAGATAAACGTGATGAAAGAATCGTTAATATATCTTTAACTGACAAAGGATTATCCGTTATGAGCGAAATCGATCAGATCTTTGAAGAAAAAATTCAATCCATCTTAGCCGGGGAAAAACAGGAAACTTTGGAAGCAATTGTTAAAGGCCTAAAATTATTAGATATTTTATTTGAAAAGATAGAAATAGGGAATAAATAAATTGAACAACAACTTGGAGGAATGAAAGTGAAAGAAGTAAAACCGCCGAAAAAATCTTATTTATACTATTACGGTATAATTTTATTAGTCATTATTTTATTAAATGCCTTTGTATTTCCAACGATATCCGGTCGATATGTCAAAGATGTTGATTACAGCACCTTTTTAGATATGGTTGAAAATAATCAAGTGGCTGAAGTGGAAATTGAAAACAACTATATTAACTTTGTACCGAAAGATGCAAATGATAAAAAAATGTATCGTACCGGGGTAATTGAAGACCCCGATTTAGTCGATCGCCTGCATGATGCAAATGTGAAATTTACAAAAATCGTTCCGCGGGAGCTTTCTCCGTTAATGACATTTTTAATTTCTTGGATTTTACCTTTATTGATTTTTATTTTAATCGGACGTTATCTTTCAAAAAAATTAGGTGACCGATTAGGTGCAGGTGGAGCGAGTCCGATGACATTCGGGAAAAGTAACGCAAAAATTTATGTAGAAGCTCAGACAGGAATTACCTTTGCTGATGTCGCCGGGCAAGATGAGGCAAAAGAAGCCTTACAAGAAATTGTTGACTTTTTGCATAATCCGTCCAAATACAAAGATATCGGCGCAAAAATTCCTAAAGGGGCACTGCTTGTCGGACCGCCGGGAACAGGGAAGACGTTACTGGCAAAAGCGGTGGCAGGTGAATCGAAAGTTCCGTTCTTTGCTATTTCCGGTTCTGAGTTTGTTGAAATGTTTGTCGGTATGGGTGCAGCTCGTGTTCGTGACTTGTTTAAACAAGCAACCGAGAAAGCGCCATGTATTGTGTTTATTGACGAAATTGATACGATCGGGAAAAGCCGGAATGCCGGTGGTTACGGTGGTAATGATGAACGGGAGCAGACGCTAAACCAATTGTTGACCGAGATGGATGGTTTTGATCCGGATAAAGGTGTCGTTATATTGGCGGCAACAAACAGACCGGAAACTTTAGATAAAGCGTTACTCAGACCGGGCCGATTTGACCGGCGAGTCCCGGTTGAATTACCGGATTTACGCGGTCGGGAAGCAATTTTAAGAGTTCATGCGAAAAAAGTAAAAATGGCCGGTGACGTCGACTTGAATGCAATTGCTCGTGCGACACCCGGGGCATCAGGTGCCGATTTGGCCAATATTATTAATGAAGCGGCATTGCGTGCGGTAAAATTCGGCAGAAACATCGTTGCCCAGGAAGATTTGGAAGAATCGGTTGAGGTCGTTATTGCCGGTTATCAACGGAAAAATGCAGTATTGTCAACGAAAGATAAATTACGAATTGCGTACCATGAAGTTGGACATGCCCTAGTTGCAGCCAAACAAACACATACGGCTCCGGTGCATAAGATTACGATAATCCCCCGGACGTCCGGTGCCCTTGGCTATACAATGCAAGTGGAACAAGATGAGCAAGTATTAATGAGTAAAGAGCAGGCTCTGGATAAAATAACAACCTTCATGGGTGGCCGGGCTGCTGAAGAAATTATTTTCAGTTCGATCACATCCGGTGCATCCAATGATATTGAACAAGCGACTAAAATTGCCCGGGCGATGGTTACTCGCTTCGGTATGAGTGAAAAATTTGATATGATGGCTCTTGAAACGGTGAACAATCCGTATTTAGGAGGAGATACCACGTTACTGGTCTCCTCGGAAACAGCGGCAAAAATCGATGAAGAAGTATTGTCGATTATTAAATCATGTCATGAAAAAGCCATTCAAATTTTAGAAGATAATAAAGATAAGCTCCATGAAATTACGAAATATTTATTTGAAAAAGAAACCATTACCGGTGAAGAGTTTATGGATATTTTGACGGGAAAAACAACCGCATAAAAAGAAATCAGGGGACTTCTACCGTTTTGGAAAAAAGTCCCCTTTGCTTGTATGAAGGTTCATGGCAAATTGTTCAGTGAAAGCTTGCTTTGCTTATCAGCAGACATTTCCGATTATAAAATCAACACTTCTAAATTTGGTATCCTTTTAAAATTAAGAAAGCATGCAATCAACTTTTTCCATTTCCTGTATAAACAAAAATCGCATCCCGTAAAAACTCAGCTGCACCCGGGGCAATTTTATCATAGTTAGCTTTAAACCGTTCATCATCGACATACATTTGGGCAAGTCCTTGATGTGCTTCTTTACTGTAGTCATTCCAATAGTAGGTTAGCCATTGTTTGTGCATGTCGGCTACCTTTTGGGCAAGTTCTCCGGCTGGGTCTTGGGTTTTCATCGCTTCAGCAAGTAGCTTATTTATTGACTCCGCTAATTCAGTAACTTCGGCATACTCTTTTTCCGACAAATTCATCAGTTTCGCATTAGATGCGTCAACCGTCGTATCACCGTATTTTTCTCGAATTTCTTTCCCATATTTCTTTTCATTTTCTTCGATTAATTGTTTCTTGAAACCACTAAACTTTTCTTGGTCAGTCATGTTTCTTCTCCCCTCTAAATTTTCTATTGTATGGTGTACATTTTTTATCAAAAGTTCAATTTGCTTTCTTTTTTCAAGAAGATGTTCCAGGTGATCTTGTAAAGCTTTTCTTTCATCAAACAGTGGATTTGCCATTATCTCTTTAATCGTCTCCAATGGAAATCCTAATTCCCGGTAAAACATAATTTGTTGCAGCCGGTCTACTTCTTTTTGTCCATATATTCGATAGCCGGATGAATTTATTCGTGCAGGCTTCAATAAATCAATTTCATCATAATATCGCAGTGTTCGAGTACTAATGCCCGCCAACTGAGCCAATTTTTGAATCGTGTATTCCATTTGTTACACCTCTCTTTAAAATAACCATACACCTTAACGTAACGTAAAGGTCAATAGAAAAAATTAAACCCCGCGAATATTTTTCAGCGGGGCGTACCTTTATTTTTATATCCATCTTGTAATGCAGCCCAAAAGGCGAAAAAAATCGTTGCAAATAAAACGAGAAACGGGGCAACAAATATAAGAAATTCCTTCATTTACAAAAACCACCTTTCTTATTTTCCCGAAACATATTGTTTATTAAATAAGAACAACTTAAGCAGTAAATAAAGGGACGGGACCAGCAAGCAAAAACCGAGAATAAAGGCGACAATTAAACTAATCGCCATTGCATTATTCGTAAAACTGTCATATAACGTTAAATGAGGATAAAGCAAATAGGGATAATGACTGATGCCATAGCCAAAAAAGGCGAGGGCAAATTGAATGACAAGTAAAATAAATGCACTTCCGTAATTTCTTTTTTTCCAAAGAAACCAAACCGTAAGCAAAAAGAGTATAAACGACAGGGCGAACATCCACCATAAACTCATTAATTTTTCGTAATGGTCCGGGTTGTGCCCGCGTAATTCGACGATAATCCCGGCGGCTGTAAAAATCAGTGGGAATGCCCATAGCAAGGCGTATTTTCTCATTAATCTCGTTGCTTCCGTGTCACCGGCTTGATTAGCGTACCATGTTAAAAAAGTTGCGGAAATATACAATACCGCAGTTACACTTAATAAAACGACAGCCCATGTTAACGGTTCTGTAAACAATGTCCAATAATTTAAAACCGGTGCTCCATTTTCCATTGTAATAAAACCGCCTTCTGAAATCGTTAATACAATGGATAGGGATGCCGGAAGCAGGAGCCCGGATAAACCGTAAAGCAATGCATACCCTTTATGGCCTCTTGCCCCGTAAGTTTCAAAGGCATAGTATGACCCGCGGACGGCAAGTAAAATAACACCGATACTTATCGGTACAAGCAAGGTTGTTCCATAATAAAAAGCTGTTTTCGGAAAAAAGCCGATGATGCCAACAAAAAAGAAGACAAGAAAAACATTGGTGACTTCCCACACCGGGGATAAATATCGTTGAATAATATTTGTTAAAATATGTTGTTTTTCAACAATTAAGCTGTATGCATTGAAAAAACTGGCGCCAAAATCAATCGAGCCGATCATGATATATCCGAATAAAAATGTCCATAAGACGGAGATTCCGATTATTTCTAGGTTCATTTTTGTACACCGCCTTTTTCCATTTCACGATCTTTCAATTCTTGTTCCACCGGATTTCTTTTAAACATGCGAGACATAACAACAATTGTGCCAATGCCCAAGATAATATATAAGCCACAAAAAAGCATAAGCATCAAATCAACTTGGTTATTCGTTGTTGCCGCCTCAGATGTCCGCATAATCCCGCGCAAAATCCAAGGTTGTCTGCCCACTTCCGCCAGCCACCAACCCGCTTCAATGGCAAGCATCGAAAGCGGTCCGCTCAGTACACTCAATCCTAAGAAAAGTTTGGAGTGAATAAAAGCCCAGCCCCGTTTCACACCGATCCAATAGATGAGGGAAAGGACGACTAATCCCATACCAATCGTTACCATTGTATCGAACAAATAATGAATATAAAGCGGTGGGATTTCATCTTCTGGGAATTGATCCAAGCCGGTAACGACTGCCCCGGGGAGCCAATGGGCAAGAATACTTAAGGCAAAAGGAATTTGAATTGCATATTTAATATCGTTATTTTCATCGAGCATGCCCCACATAATTAACGGAGCCTCGCCATGTGTTTCAAAATGCCATTCGGCTGCTGCCAATTTTTCCGGCTGATATTCGGCAAGAAATTTTCCGGAAAAGTCACCGATTACTGCTGTTGCTATGGAAAATATAAGTCCCAGTTTCATCGTGAAAAACAATGCCTTTTTATGGTAAACATGTTTGGAACCGGATAGCATTCGGAAAGCAGCAATGGAAGCAAGAACAAACGCTGCTGTCATATAAGCTGTTACCACGACATGAGTTACTTTGGTCGGCATAGCCGGGTTAAACATCGCAAGGAGCGGGTTAACATTTGTCAGTTTCCCATCGACTAAATCAAAGCCTTGCGGGCTGTTCATGAAAGAATTCACAATTGTAATAAAGACAGCCGAGAAAGAGCCCCCGATGGCAACGGGTACAAGCAACAATAAATGTTTCTTTTGATTTTCAAAGCGATCCCATGTGTACAAATAAATTCCTAAAAAAATCGCTTCAAAAAAGAAAGCAAAAGTTTCCATAAAAAGCGGTAGAGCAATAATATGACCGGCCAGTTCCATAAAATTTGGCCACAATAGGGAAAGCTGTAATCCAATTGCCGTCCCCGTCACAACACCGACAGCAACCGTAATAACAAAGCCGCGTGTCCAGCGCCGGGCAAGCAAAATATAATGTTCATCATTTTTTTTAATGCCTACCCATTGGGCGATCATAATCATTAGTGGAACGCCTACGCCAAGGGTGGCATAAATAATATGAAAAGTTAGGGTCGTTTCCGTTAATACACGACTATAAAAAACAGATTCCTCGATAATCAATTGGTAACACAACCTCCTATTATGGCGAATTTATGGGAAGAATATCATTTTATCCGCCAAAAATACGACCTAAAATGGACAATAGTAATAGAAAAGCAACCGTAAACGTAAGCCAAAACAGCTTTCGTTCGTGACTTTTATACATCCCCTTCACCTCACTTATAGTATTCCAAAAATCTCCATTTTTAAGCAGAATATTTCAATGAATCGCTTTTCAGGTTGCTCTTTTTGCAAAAACCAGCAATTCTCGATAAAATATAATCAATTTTTAAAATCAGATTTAGTTAAGAAGGGGATTCCATGCTAAAAAAAGTAACTGAAAATATTGAACTTGCTGTCGTAACTTATTCAGGCGGAATGGGTGCGACAAATTGTTATTTACTGAAAGGAGAAGACGGGTATACGGTAATTGATACCGGCATGTATTCAAAGCAAGCAATCCGTTTATGGGAAGAAATTTTGGAGATCGGTTATAAAATTGAAAAAGTGGTGCTCACTCATGTTCATCAAGACCATATTGGACTTGCCAAATGGTTTCAGCAGGAAAAAGGGGTTCCTATTGTTGTAGCCAATTTAAGTTATGGTGAAATAAAAAAATATCGTCGTCCTAATTTTAATGAACGGTTTAAAAAACTGGTGATGAGCCACGGTGTTCCGTTTGTTCCGGACCGACTGCCGGATACACGTTTTATCTATGAATTTGAACCAGATGCATTTTTTGATGAAGGGGATCACATTCAGTTAGGTATGGATATGTATGAAGTGATTTGGACACCCGGTCACGCATACGACCATTATTGTTTTTACAACCGTGAGAAAAAAATTATGATTCTCGGTGATCATGTATTAAAACAAGTTTCACCGGTGATAGGTCTGTGGGTCGGAGAAGAGATGGATTTATTAAAATATTATTTTGATTCATTAAAAAAACTGGATGCCTATCCAACGAATATTGCACTGCCCGGCCATGGCGAGATGATTTACGATTTACAAGGTCGAGTTGAAGAGATTCAGAACAGCCATCAAAAAAGATTGCAACAAGTTTATCAATCGGTTGAAACGAACGCAAAAACGGCATTGGAAGTATGTTTGGATGTTTACGGTTTATTAAGTCTTGAAAAAATGGTCAGTCCGTTTATGGCCTCCTTAACACGGTTGATTTATTTGGAAAAGAACAAAGAGATTGAGAGAATAGAGGAAAATAACGTATTTAAATTTAAAGCTGTTAAAAAATGAATTAGGTTATATGCTTAATGATCCGAATCGGTTTCCGTTTACCGGTTCGGGTTTTTTGAGCCAGGAAAGTATAAATTTTTCAATTTCTACTTTCCTAACGCATAAGTGCACAAGGAAAGCTTCGTGGGATTACATCGCAGCCGAAAAAATTTATATTTTTTCGGTGAACTAGAGAAGCTTCGGTAGCATTACCTCGCAAGCGAAAATGTATTTTCGCTGACTACGGCTCTGCCATCGCCGAGTTTTCTTATTATTGCCATTCAATTATATTAATGAAATTTACCTTTTCTATGATAAAAATCACAAAAAGGTAACTATTTGCCGCGAATTGTAAAAAATGTCACAAATTGGACGAAATGGTATGTCTAATTTGTAACAGGATTTCCAAAATAACTCCACAATAATTCCACCATTGCGATAGGAAAAACCTATATGATTAATATGTAAGTTATTATAATTCTTAAATAAGATTAGGTAAAAATGAACTGAAAATTTCAAGGGGGGAAAGCGGAAATGGAAGAAGTGTTACTGGCACGGATACAGTTTGCTTCAACAACTCTGTTCCACTTCATTTTTGTTCCACTGTCAATCGGTTTGGCGTTCATCATTGCTGTAATGGAAACACTTTATGTGGTGAAGAAGGACGAAATGTACAAAAAAATGTCCAAGTTTTGGGGCAAGTTTTTCTTAATTAATTTTGCCGTCGGTGTTGTGACCGGGATTATTCAAGAATTCCAATTTGGAATGAACTGGTCTGATTATTCGCGTTTTGTTGGGGATGTATTCGGGGCACCGCTTGCAATCGAGGCACTGCTTGCATTCTTTATGGAATCGACCTTTATCGGATTATGGATTTTTGGTTGGGAACGGTTACCGAAAAAACTACATTTGGCCAGCATTTGGTTAGTTTCCATTGGGACGGCCTTATCTGCTCTATGGATACTGGCTGCTAACTCATTCATGCAAAATCCGGTTGGATATGAAATTGCCAATGGTCGTGCGGAAATGAATGATTTCTTAGGCTTGTTAACAAATCCAAAATTATTGGTAGCGTATCCGCATACAATTTTCGCAAGTCTTTGTACGGCAGCATTTTTACTCATTGGTATTTCAGCTTGGAATATGATTAAAAAACGTGACATTGAGTTTTTCAAAAAATCAATGAACATTTCATTAATTGTTGGGTTAGTATCAACATTGGGGATTGCTTTTTCCGGGCATGCACAATCTCAATATTTAGTAGAGGCTCAACCGATGAAGATGGCTGCTGCTGAAGGAATTTGGGAAAATACAGCAGACCCGGCTCCATGGACAGTCGTTGCCGGTATTGATACGGAAAATCAAAAAAATAATTGGTCAGTGGAAGTTCCATATTTATTAAGTTTCTTATCTTATGGTGAATTTTCCGGCGATCTTCCAGGAATGAAAGCACTGCAAGCTCAATATGAAGACTTGTACGGAGAAGGGAACTACATTCCACCTGTAAAAACAACATTCTGGAGCTTCCGGATTATGGTGGCTGCCGGCGGTTTAATGATTTTATTTAGCTTAATAGGTTTGATTTTACTACGGAGGAAAAAACTTGAAACGAGTACACGTTTTTTGAAATGGTTAGTCGGAGCTTTATTCTTACCGTATATTGCTAACTCTGCCGGTTGGATAATGTCGGAAATTGGTCGTCAGCCTTGGGTAGTAAACGGATTGATGTTAACGGAAAGCGGTGTTTCACCGAGTGTTTCTTCCGGACAAATTCTCTTCTCGTTAATTGCATTTTCATTAATTTATACATTGCTCGCTGTTGCGATGGTTTATTTGTTTATCAAAACGATTAAACAAGGACCACATGAAAAATTGAAAGACGACACAACCGCAACAGATCCTTTTGATGCAAATGCAGGGGGTGCTGTTAAATGGAATTAAGTGAATTGTGGTTTTTATTGATTGGCGTTTTATGGGTCGGGTTTATTTTTTTGGAAGGTTTTGACTTTGGCGTTGGTATGAGTACGAAATTTTTAGCAAAAAATGAAACGGAAAAACGGGTATTAATCAATACGATAGGACCGCACTGGGATGCGAATGAAGTTTGGTTACTGACAGCCGGCGGTGCGATGTTTGCTGCTTTCCCACATTGGTATGCAACGCTTTTTAGCGGCTATTATTTGCCATTCGTGCTGCTTTTGCTTGCGCTGATTGCCAGAGGGGTGGCATTTGAATTCCGGGGAAAACATCACACGGCCAAATGGAAAACTACATGGGATTGGTCGATTTTTCTTGGCAGTTTAATCCCGCCGTTTTTGGTCGGCGTACTCTTTTCAGGATTGATTAAAGGACTTCCGATTGATGAAAATATGAATATGCACGCCACTTTCTTCGGAGATATGGTAAATCTATTTACATTAGTTGGTGGAATTGCTTTTGTTCTATTGTCCTATTTGCACGGTTTAATGTTTATTACGATGAAGACAAACGGCCAATTGCGTGCCCGTGCCCGCGAACAAGCGTTAAAAATTTATTGGGTAACCGGTGCAGTCATTGTTTTGTTCGTTGTGTTAACAGGGATATTCACGGATGCTTACGCCAACCGTGGAGCAATCATTATTCCGATGTATGCTGTAGCAGTACTTCTTTATCTGGCTTTATATAAAACAGTTAAAGATAAGAAAGAAGGATTTAGCTTTACTTTGACCGGGCTCATCTTAGTCCTTGTGACCGCATCGTTTTTCATTGCATTATTCCCGAATGTCATGATTAGCACGACGGATGTGGCAAATAATATTACGATCTATGAAGCAGCTTCGGGAGCCTATTCACTTAAAGTAATGACGATCGTTGCTTTAACAATGGTACCGATTGTACTGGCATATACGATTTGGAGCTACTATATTTTTAGAAAACGTGTGTCACATAAGGAGCATTTGGAATACTGATGGATAAAAATCTGTTTCTTTATAAAGATAGTAAAAAAACATTTGTGCTGATTGGAATCCTGACCGTATTGCAAAGTTTAGCAATTATCGCGCAGGCAGGGTTCCTTGCTAAGGCCATTATAACTGTATATGAAGGGGCGGGGTTTAGTGCCCTTCCCTTTTTTGCTATGTTTTTCCTTGCCCATGTATTCAGACATTTTCTCCAATGGTTGAAATCACGTATCGCGTATCGCTTTGCAGACCAAACATCCTCTCAACTTCAAAATGATTTAGTAGAAAAAGTTTTTATGATCGGTCCGAAAACAATCAGCAGGCAAGGTTCCGGTCATATTATTGCTTTATGTTTAGAAGGCATTCCAAGCTATAAAACATATCTTGAATTATTTATCCCAAGATTTTTATCATGTTTACTTATACCGGCAAGTATCGTTATTTATGTTTTTACGATGGATGTAACCTCAGCTGTTGTATTAATTGTTGTGATGCCAATTCTTATCATCTTCTTGATTCTATTAGGCCTTGTTGCCCAAAAGCAGAAAGATAATAAATGGGAAAATTATCAATTATTGTCTCGACATTTTGTTGATTCCTTACGGGGTTTGGTGACATTGAAATTTTTAGGGCGGAGTAAAGGGCATCGCGAGGCCATTTATTCGGTGAGCAATAAATACCGGATTTCAACGGTACGTACATTGCGGGTAGCGTTTCTCTCATCTTTTTCCTTAGATTTCTTTTCCAGTTTGTCTGTTGCGGTGGTTGCAGTTGAACTTGGATTACGATTAATTAATGGACAAATAGATTTTTTGGCAGCGTTGACGATATTAATTTTGGCACCGGAGTATTTCCTGCCTGTTCGTGAACTGGGAAATGATTATCACGCAACGATGGACGGAAAGGAATCAGGGGAAAAAATTCAAGGATTACTTAATTTGGATGACGGTGAGAAGCAGGTTATGACTGTCAATTTACCCGATTGGAACAAAGAGTCAGAATTAGTTGTTCGTGGTTTAACAAAAACATTTACAGAGGAAAATCGTACGGTATTAGCGGATATTCATTTTACCATTCGCGGTTTTAAAAAAATAGGAATTATCGGATTATCCGGAGCCGGAAAATCTACATTGATTGATCTTTTATCAGGGTTTACAAAGCCGACAAGCGGGTCATTTTTTGTTGATGGGATTGAAATTCCGGATTTTTCAGTGGCAGCATGGCAAGATCAAGTAACGTACATTCCGCAACATCCATATATTTTTTCAGGTACAGTCAAGGAAAATATTATGTGGTATGCACCGGATGCGACAGATAAAGAAATAACAGAGGCAGCGGAACGAACCGGTCTTTCAGAATTAATCAGCCAATTCCCGAATGGCCTTGATGAAAAAATTGGACAAGGTGGAAGAGCGTTAAGCGGCGGCGAGGAACAGCGGATTGCTCTCGCCCGGGCACTGTTGACGAATCGTCCGATCATGTTTTTTGACGAACCGACCGCCCATCTCGATATTGAAACGGAACATGATATAAAAGAAATCATGCTTCCATTGTTTGATAATAAGTTAGTATTTTTTGCGACGCATAGGCTGCACTGGATGAATGAAATGGACTATATTCTCGTTATGGATGGCGGCCGACTTGCAGAAAGCGGAACTCCGGATGAACTTCTTAGAAAGAATGGCGTATTTACACAGTTAATCAAAGTCCATCGAGGGGAGGTAAGTTAGATGAGCAACTTTAATAAATATATTCGCCCATTTATAAAACAGTATAAATGGTTCATGCTGGCAACCGTTTTTCTCGGGTTTTTAACCTTTTTAACTGCTTCGATGCTTACCTTCACCTCAGGGTTTTTAATCACACGAGCAGCTGAGGCGCCTTACAATATTTTAATGTTATATGTGCCGATTGTTCTTGTGCGGGCGTTTGGTATTGCTCGTCCGGTCGTCCGTTATATGGAAAGATTGGTTGGGCACAATACGGTATTGAAAATTTTAGCGGATATGCGTGTGCGGTTGTACGATGCACTGGAGCCGCAAGCTTTGTTTATTCGTTCGCGATTCCAAACAGGGGACTTGGTCGGAACGCTGGCCGATGATATTGAACATTTGCAGGATGCGTATATTCGAACGATTTTCCCAACTATTGTTGCGTTATTCTTATTTGTTTTTTCGGTTACAAGCTTAGCGGTATTTGATCCGTTTTTTGCTCTTTGGATTGCCGTATGTCTTGCCGTAATCATCGTCGTTTATCCACTTTTATCCTTGTATTTTTTGAAAAAGCGACAAATTCAAGTGAAAGAAAATCGGAATCGACTGTACCAAATGTTTACCGACGCAGTACTTGGCATTAGCGATTGGATGATTAGCGGAAACAAGGATCGATTTATCGGCCAATTTATGAAGGAAAGCAGAGAGACGAATAAGATTGAGAAAAAGTTAGCGGATTGGAATCATGCCCGCACATTTCAATTGCAAGTGATATCCGGACTTATTTTGATATTTGTCGGTATTTGGGCAGGTTTTGAAGCGCTTGAGGGAGAAATACTGCCGGCGTACATTGCTTCTTTCACGCTGGTGACTTTGCCGATTTTAGAAGGTTTAATTCCGGTTTCGAATGCGATTGAAAAAATTCCTGCTTATCAAGAGTCATTAGAGCGGCTGGAAAATATCGATCAATATAATGGAACTCAAGATATGGTTGGATCGTTTGAAATTTTAACGAATCCTGTCATTTATTTTGAACATGTTGATTATACGTATGGGTCGAATAAAGAACCGGCCTTAAAAAATATCAATCTGACAATTCGCCCCGGAGAGAAGGTAGCTTTGCTAGGTAAGAGCGGTGCCGGTAAATCTACTTTATTACAGCTGTTAATCGGGGCAATGAAACCGGATAATGGTACGGTTAAGATTGGTGACTTGTCGGCAAGCAGATATGGTGAACAGATTTATGAAGTTATCAGTGTATTGAACCAAAAACCTTATTTATTTGCAACGACGGTGGAAAACAATATTCGTTTGGGGAATCAGGAGGCAACGAGGGAAGAGGTTGAGGACGTCATCCGGCAAGTGAAATTGGATCAATATATTCATTCTTTGCCAAAAGGACTGGATACCCAAATGGAAGAATCCGGGCAACGTTTTTCCGGTGGGGAGAGACAACGTATCGCACTGGCAAGAATTTTATTGAAGAATACGCCAATTGTTGTGTTGGATGAACCGACTGTCGGTCTTGATCCATTAACAGAGCGGGATTTACTGGACACCATTTATAAAACTTTGGCCGGAAAAACGGTAATTCTCATTACCCATCATCTAATGGGGATGGAAAAAATGGACCAAATTGTATTTTTGGACAATGGGTCGATTTCAATGCAAGGGAATCACCGGTCTCTGCTTGAGGAAAACAAACGCTACCGGAAATTATATCGTTTGGACTTAGGAGAAATATAGGATGATGAATTGTGTTTGGGTAGAAAATAAACGTTGTTCCTGATTGGCAATTTAGGAGAATATAGGACGATGAACTGTTTCTGGGTAGAAAAAATAAACGATATCCCGGATTAATAATTATGAAATATTGGACGCCCCAAAAGCTATCTGGTATGTGCAGATGGCTTTTTTAACTCGATCACTTTCTCTAATTACTATTTTTGATGGCGACGAGCCTCGTTCTCGTCACCGTTTTGAGGCGGAAAAGACTAATTTTTGACGACGAGCCTCGTTCTCGTCGCCGTTTTAAGGCGGAAAACACCAATTTTTGGCGACGAGCCTCGTTCTCGTCGCCGTTTTGAAGTGAAAAATGCTCTATTTTGACGACGAGAATCAAACTCGTCACCATTTTGGGGCGAGAAACACTATTTTTTGGCGACGAGACTTGTTCTCGTCACCGTTTTAAGGCGGAAAACACCAATTTTTGGCGACGAGCCTCGTTCTC